>JACDNV010000006.1 GCA_017656425.1 Candidatus Neomarinimicrobiota bacterium
GCAAAATGAAGATTGCAAAGTGTAAAAGTCAAATTTATTTCTGTCTACATTTTGAGTGCAAAAGTCAAATCTGGCAAAAGGCGATTTTGCATTTTTCAATTTGCATTTTGCATTCTGCATTCTGCATTGAGCCATTGCGCTTAACGCTTTGGGAGTTTTATTTCTGTCACTGCTCCATCTTTTAACTTCAACGAAATCTTATTATTATTTCTATTTATACTGAAAATTTCGTTATAACTGATAAAATCCTTGTCATAAAAACCAGTTTTGCACCCTCTTATATAAATACCATTATTATCTGATTTGAAAATATATAAGGGTAAATTCCTGTAATACAAATACCCCATAACAATAGCTATAGCAATAAAAATAGGCGAATAAATATAACCATTATCCACTCTAAAAATTAAAACCAATGAAATTAGGATTATTGGAAATATAAATAGAATTAAACTTATTAGTCGATTTCTTTTTATTTCCATGTTATACACCCCTATTTTTTAAATAAACCACAGGGATTAAAGATTGTTATTTTTTCAGAAAAAATTATAAATATTTACAGGCATCTAAAATTTGCTTTTTGTGATGTTCAATTATGTGCTCCGGTGTCCCCCATGCCTTTGAGATCTTTGCCATCTCATTAACCACTTTACAAATACCTTCTTTTGTAGGATTATCAAAATCCTCATTGAATCTCTTAAACATCATCTTCACCATATTATACACACTGCTTCTAATACTTTCATCATCAGGTTGTTGTCCCAGTTTTTGTTTGGTAAAAGCAATTGTTTCTTTCTGAGCATGAAAGAAACATTCCAGAATTAAATCTCTAAGCTTTACTGGTGTCAGATCATCAAGGCTCTTTTTGGGAATATTCCACAATTCGCGTGAACCAACGTTCTCTGACATATCCCCTACCATAAAAATGTCAGACTTAAATAAGCAAAATAAATAAAAAAAATCAATAAATATTAGAATTTTTGTAACTATTGCTTTACATAAAATTGGCTGTATCGTATATTGAAGGAACCGTAAAATTATCATTGCTACTAAATCCCAAATTATGGTTTAAAACTTACCTGAGATTTTTTTAAATTCCCGCAGCAAACATGGAGGTATTATGTCTGAAGTAATAATATTAATGGGATCAAAAAGTGATATTGAATGGTCTAAGAAAATAGCAAGTTCATGCGAGAAATTTGGAATAAAGGCAACCTTAAGAGTTGCTTCCGCTCATAAAACCCCTCTAAAATGCCTCGAGATAATAAAAGAATATGAAAATAAAGACGTTGTCTTTATTACTGTTGCTGGTAGAAGTAATGCATTGAGTGGGTTTGTAGATGCTCAAACTGACAAACCTGTTATTTCCTGTCCTCCCTATGGTGATAAGTTTGCTGGTGCCGATATATTCTCTTCTATAAGAATGCCATCAGGCGTTGCACCTATGCTCGTTTTGGAACCAGAGAATGCTGGCCTCGCAGCTGCTAAGATTCTGGCTTTAACTGATTCAGATATAAAAAAGAAAGTAATCGAATATCAGAGGAAAATGAAAGAAAAAATTCAAAAAGATGACGAGGAGATAAATGGGTAGCGTAAAAGATTTAATAGTCAAAAAAAGCCCAACTCAAAATGAAATGGGTGTTGGGCAGTTTATTTTCTCCGATAGGTATTCAGTTTTCGATTGGGGAGAAATGCCAGATCATATTCCTGATAAAGGAAAATCTATAGCCATTCTTTCAGCATATTTTTTTGAAAAACTTGAAAATATGGGAATGCAAACTCATTTCATCGGCATTGTAAATGAAAACAATAAGCCGTTAAAATTAGAAGAACTAACCTCGCCTTCCAATATTATGGAAATTAAACTCTTGAGAGTATTAAAACCTAAATATAAAGATGGCAAGTATGATTATTCCATTTACAAATATGAAAAAGGAAATTTTCTCATACCGCTTGAGATTATTTATAGAAACTCTTTGCCTAGTGGAAGCAGTGTCTTTAAGCGGTTAAAAGAAGGGAAAATTGAACCAGAGGATTTAGGTCTCAGCAAATACCCTGAGCCCGGCGAAAAACTAGATAAACCCATCCTTGATGTATCTACAAAACTTGAAGCCTCAGATAGATATATTACCTGGGAAGAGGCATCTCAGTTAGCCTGTCTATTCGACAAAGAAGTTCAAAAAATCAAGGAAATGACTAACACAATAAACAGTCTAATAACCAAAGAATTTGAAAAAATTGGCTTTGTAAATGAGGATGGGAAGATTGAAGTGGGTTTTAACGTAGATCGACAGATCATGCTTGTGGATGTACTTGGAACGCTTGATGAGTGCAGATTCACTTATAAAGGAATACCAATGAGCAAAGAGATAGCCAGAATATATTATAGGAAAACACCATGGTATGAAGCTGTAAACGAAGCAAAATCGAAATATGGACCAGAATGGAAAAAACATTGTAAGATCAATCCCGAACCATTGCCAGAAGAGTTAAAAAACTCTATTGCCGATATTTATAGATACTGTACTAATATAATAACAGGCAAAGAATGGTTCAAACTAACAAATAGCTTGGATAAAAACCTGAGCACAATTGAAAAATATTGTAACTAATTGAGACTGTTTCATTTTGAAATATTACCATACTTTTTAGTCTTCTTTACTCTTCTTTTATCAATTTTTCAAAAACATTATTCGTCCCATATAGATCATTATGGGATATAAAAATAATTCCTGATTTCTATGGGTAAGAAATAAAATAAAAGTTGTGTAAGCGAGAGATTTATAAGAAAATAGAATATTTATAATTTTATGGGAAAGGATTTTTATTAAGTGAATTAGAATTAATAAGATTTTTTGCCCCGCTTTTATTGAATAATAACACATAAGTATCCGGATTTTGTAATCTTAGAACTGGCTTGAATAAAGTGGGATTCTTTTTTATAGCGGGTAGAAGATATATATATGTTGAACTATATCCCAATTGATCCAGAACTACATAATCAACATCTTTATCTACAAGATCTTTTATCAACTTCTTGTCATCACTCGTAAATAAATAATTGTAAATATACCTTTTACAATAGAAATATAAAATCCAAGGTTTTCTTGCACAAATAATCGCACCTTTTGGTGAGTTTTTTTCTAAATACTGAGCGGCTAAAAAATAATTCCTGTATGAAGGAGGATAGGAGCTCTTTGCCTGTAATCGAATCTCTTTTAGTGAGTTTATCATAAACGGTACTAAAATTAGAAACAAAAAAGGTAGGTAATAAAATTGTTTATTTGATGTAGTTACAATTTGTAATAATTTAAAAATACCAAAGTAAAAGCATAAAGATATAAATGGTGCTAACGGGATCACATATCTGGGCCCATTACCACCATGCCATAAGATTAAAATGCCTAAATTGGTAATTAAATAGAATAATAAGAAGAGGTTAATCTTTTTTACTTTTATTGCCCCGTAAAAAATTACGAATAGGACAATAAAGCCAGCTAATATTCCCAAAGCGCTATTGGTGTTGTAATTTATTTTTATAAATGGAAAGATAACATCAATAAAACCCTTTAGTGCTATTTCATTGAAATTATTAACAATTTTGTTTAGGAAATCGGTTATTGTACTGACTTTGCCTGTTTCAGGTCTCCAGGGGTTTGAGATAAAAATAACATTGAAATATCTGGACTTTATTCCAAATATAAAATTTCTTATCATCCATGGTAAATATAGCAATAAAAAACCTGCTGATGCGATAACTGCCAATTTCAGCCTCTTTTTAAATAACAAAAATAATATGATGGAAACTAATAACGAAAGCCCTACTGGTCTTATATAAAATGCTAAAATTGAAGTTACTATAATTAAATAAAACTGTTTTGACCTCTCTGGTCTTTCTTCTGTAACAACTTTATTTAAAATAAAAATGGAAAGCAGTGTAAAAAATAAATAAGGAATCTCAGACATTAAGATAGTAGAAAAACGGCATAAAAATTTATTCAATAGTAAAAGTATAGAAATAACAAAAGATAAATTAGGGATTCCAGTTAATTCTTTGATTAATAGAAAAGTTATCAAAATTGACCCTAAAAATAATAAGCCATTTAATACTTTTAATAATACTACACTATCACCAAAGAGCTTTAACACAAGAGCAATAATTACAGGGTAGCCAGGAGGAAATTTTTTTGCTGGAGGATTATCCGGTTGTAGTGGCACAGTATATCCTTTACCACTTGCTATTTGTTTACCAAGGAAATAGTATACAAAGTTATCTCCATTAAGATCAAACTTTGAATCAAAAATATATGAGTAGATAGCAATAAACACAAAAATCAGGACGAGGAATTTAAAATATTTATTTATATTACTAAAATAGAAAGGTTTATTCTTATTGTATGAGATATTTTTTATTTTGCCTTTTTTTGCCTTTTTTCTTTTATTAGACATTAATCAGTGCCTTAACTTTCTGAAAATTTTGGGTTTAATTATACTCCATTTACTTAATCTATATTGAATAGAGGTTAATAAAACACCAAATGCATAAACAACACTTCTGGAGAAGTTTATGGAGGAGGCTTCTTTAAAATATCTAGTTGGGCATGTTATCTCTGCTATTTCATAACCCATGTAAAAAATTTGACACAGCATTTGATTATCGAACAAGAAATCATCTGAATTTGTTTCAAAGTCTATATTTTTTAAGACTTCAGAGGAAAATGCTCGATATCCTGAATGATACTCTGATAGTTTCTGGTTCAGCAAAATATTTTGTATAAAAGTTAAAACTCGATTTGCAAAATACTTTACTTTTGGCATGCCCCCTTTTATTGCTCCTTTACCAAGAGTTCTGGAGCCTATTACAACTGGATATAAACCGCTTGCTATGATATGTGCCATAGCAGGGATTAATTTTGGGGTATATTGATAGTCTGGATGAAGCATTATTATAATATCAGCACCTATTTCTAATGCTTTCTTGTAACATGTTTTTTGATTTGCCCCATATCCCTTATTTTTATCATGTATTAGAATATTTTTTATATTTAACTCTTTAGCAATTTGAACGGTATTGTCTTTACTACCATCATCTGTTAAAATTACATCATCAACCACATCAAAAGGAATTTCACTATAGGTTTTCCTTAAGGTAAGTTCAGCATTATATGCTGGCATTATAACTACAATTTTTTTCCCGTTTATCATATCAAAAATAAATATTATAACCCAATTATGTAAACAAACTAATACTAATTATCATAATATATAATAATGTAACTACTATTTCAATTATAAAGTTTGATTGTGTCAATAATTTTGTTTTAAAATGTTAATCGAGATGAAAAAGAGACATACCTCCCTTACGTTAAGAGAAAAAATACGTCAAAAGCAAAGAAAGGAGAAAAGGACAGCAAAGAAATCAGTATAAGTTAGTTTAGTGAAGCGAAGAGATTATGAAGTAATTAATACAGAGGGACGTACTTTATGTTTGTAGGAATGATATGTATGGAGTATAGAGAGTACTTACAAAGTGGAAGATGTTATTTTAATATGGGAGATAGCGAAATTGATGAAATATCAAATATGAGGCTGGAGTTTTGTAATGCAGTGTAACCTTCATTCCACTACATTCCATTACGGTTACACTGCATGCTTGGTGTTAAGGAGGGTGAATTTACATAACATCTTTGACTTGACTCTAATACATCATCCTATATTATTGATATAACATTCCTTACATGGATTTAATATATTACATTTGCAATGTTTTTTAGAAATTAGCTTCTCAATCCTGTTTATTACTTTCAGGTCTTTTCCGTTTGCTGTTTTTTCTTTTATCTCACCTGTTGCAATATTAAGACAGAAACACATTAATGCGTTATTTCCCTTCTAATTCTGTTCCAACACTAATCCTCAAACTGTAAAGGCTTATAGCCCTCTCTGACCTGATGTTTAAGCAAACAACCTTACAATCCCGGTCTGGACACCATTCAAACATGATTAATAGAATTAACTCCGCCTCTTATCTTGTCTTCTATAAATACCATAATGGTACTCTTTTTTAATAGTTAATCCATCATTCCTACCAAAACAAGCATAAAGCTTTCTGTTCTGCTATACAAGAGAAATGATTCATGATCTATATTTTTTTAACACCGTATAATTATAAACCCACCTCTTCCTCTTTTCTACAATGGTGAAGTTATTCGATTCAAATAAAATATAAAATTCTTTTTCAGTAACATTATACCCTATTTCCCAATGATGATGCTTTTCAATAATTTTACCTCTTTTTATGGCAAAATGAATTGTTTTTTGACCAACCCTTGGAATGTAAAGCTCCAAATGCAGAATTACCTTTTCATTGTATGGTACACTAACTATTAGAAAATTCCTGCAAGATTTACTAATCTTTTTTATCACATTTTTAAAATCCTCAAAAGGTATATGTTCAAAAATCTCGAAGGCAAGTATAGTATCGTAAATATCAGTAAAATTATACTCTACAACATTAGCAACAATATCCGGATTTTTATTTCTATCAATATCAAGAGTAGTTACTGAATATCCCCTGGATATAAGATAGTTTGAAATAAACCGCGATCCACATCCAATCTCCAGAATTCTGTCCTCTTTTTTTACATACTTCTCTATTAACTTAAGCTGAAACCAGTACTGCCTCCAATGAATCTCTGACTCGAGCTTGTTGATCCAATCACTACTATATTGGTATTTCTTTTCAGAAACCATTTTAATCCCACTATTTGAAAAGTAACAGAACAAAATCTCTTAAATACCTTCTCCAGTTAATCCAGGTATGGCCTCCCTCAGTTTCAACATATGTAACATTAAAGCCATATTTTTTAAACATATCCACTGTAGCTCTTGTAGTTTCTATTAGAAAATCGTCCTTACCAGTTGCAAACCAGAAAACATTTAAACCCTTCTTTAAATTTTTGTTCATCAGAAATCGTCTGTTTATATCTTCAAATTTTGCTCCTTCTTCTGTAAAAGTACTACCTTCTCCTGTAATACCAAATATACCGGAGCTAAAAACTCCAATATAACCGTATTCATCAAGATTCGGAATTGCTATACTTAAAGTCTGATATCCTCCCATCGATAGTCCAGCTATGGCAGTATGGACCCTATCTAATTTTATTCGGTAATGCTTTTCAATGTATGGTTTAATATCGTTATTAAAATCTTCAATAAAAGGTTTAATTGAAAAAGACTCAGGAGGCATTCCAAAATAGAAAGGACCTGTGTGCCCCGCAGGCATCACAACTATCATCGGGGCAGTTTTACCTTCAGCGATTAAATTATCAAGGATAAATCCGGCTCTTCCGACACTTGGCCATGAATCATCACAATCAAATGCTCCATGCAACAAGTATAGCACAGGGTATCTTCCTTTTCCATTCTCATATCCAGGAGGAGTATAAACATGCATCCTCCTGAACCTCTTTAGGGATTTAGAATAGTAATACACCTCAGATATTTGCCCATGTGGTACATCCTTTAGATCCATAAAACTTTCGCCCTGAACGTAAAACAAGCTCCACAAATTCATATTTGATTCACTAGTAGAAGTATTTTTTGGATCAAGTGTAAATACGTTATCGATTAAAAAAGCATATCTATAAGCTCCAGGTGTTACTGGACCAACTTTTATTTCCCACACTCCATCATCTCTTTTTTCCATTTTTGCTGCAAATTCAACACCAGGTATATCACTCCCTATTAACAAAACCTCTTCAGCCCCTGGAGCATATACCCTCAATATAACAGAATTGTCCTCTAAAATCTGGATAGATTTTAAAGTATCGCCTGGTGTAATATCCCGTCTGAAATTTTGAGCGATGAGACTAAAATGCAAAATACTAAAACAAAGCACAAGCAATACAATTATTGAATAATTCCTCATAACAACACCTCTTTTCTTTACAAAATTCTCACAATATTTTTTGATACTTTTTCAAACAGTTCCATTACCCTTTTATCATGGCCAGGTATTATAAACTTGCTATTATTAACTAACCTCTTCATTCTTCTTAAATTCTCCACATATTCCTTTTTACAAAAACACAATGTTACAGAAGGATTATTCCCCCAATTGTAATAATACCAACAGGCATCTGAAGTAATGATCACGGATTCAATTTTACCAGTATGAATTCTAGTGAATACTCTGACATATTGATTTTTAAAGGTATGTTTTTCGCCTGTAAAAACCCATATCCCGGGAATTATTTCAAGACTATCACCATCAATTAAATTTAGTCTATCATTCAGGTTTTCCTTTAAAATTTCAATAACATTACCTTTAATAAATACTAAATTATTTCCACCAGCCTGCCATGCATCACCGACAAAATAGTAATAATCTACTCTCTGCATCCATAATTTTGCTTTTTTGAAAAGTTTTATACCACCTATATGATCCCAATAGGGGTGTGTTATAATTATGTCAGAAATATCGTTAGGACTTATACCAATTTCTAATAATGCACTATCCGGTCTGATATAATTCGCATAATATTTATTAACAGAAACTATTCTCCTGGTATAACCTGCATCAACAAGTATTTTCTTACCATTTTCACCTACTAAAAGCCATATAAAAAAAGAAGTTTGAACACTATTCACCTCATTCCCACCATACGCAACTGTAACTGCTGATACTTTCTCATCAGTACCAGCAAATTCTATTGCATAAACACCGTAAAGATTCTGAGAATAAACACAAATACTGTAAGCTATTAATAAAAAAATTATTTTATTCAATTTTTTAAATCTACTCCATTATTATTTTTCTCCTTAGCCTGATATCATCTGATGAACTACCCACTAATACCTCAAATTCACCCGGTTCAACCATCCATTCATCAATATCTGGATTATAGTAAGCAAAGGCATCTTTACCAAGGCTGAAAGCTACCCACTTTTCTTCACCCTTTTTTAAAAACACTTTTTCAAAACCTTTCAACTCCTTCACTGGTCTTGGCAATGTGGACTTCTTATCAGCTATGTAAAGCTGAATTATCTCTTTACCATTCCATTCCCCCATATTTTTAACCAATACCTTCGCAATTACATTTTCACCTATTTTATACCGTTTCTTATCAGTTTTTATCTTTTTGTAATCAAATTTAGTATAAGAAAGCCCAAATCCGAATGGAAACATCGGTCTTTTATCGCTCTTATCCCAATATCGATAACCAACAAATATTCCCTCTTTATAATAGACTCTTTTATCACCATCTTCATCAAAATAACTATTATAACATGGATTATCCTCTAATCTATATTCAAAAGATGCAGGTAACTTCCCTGAAGGATTTATAATTCCGAATATTGCTTCAGCAACCGCAATATTACCTTCCTGACCGGGATACCATGCCATAATCAAAGCTTTTACATTATCAATCCAATTATTCATATCGACATTTCCACCTGCATTCAGCACAACGACACAGTTTTTATTTACTTCTGCAATCTCTTTAATTAGTTCGTCTTGCTTATAAGGCATTTCAAATGTTCTATCAAATCCTTCACTTTCGGTTTCTCTATTGAATCCTACAGACAAAATAACGAAATCTGCATCTTCTGCAATTTTTTTGGCTTTAGTGAGATATTCCTCTGGACCATGCTCTACCTCGGATTTTTTAATCCCAAATCTTATTCTGGCATCTCCACCTCGCTGGTAGTACTCAATAACTATCTTATACTCTTCCCCCTTTTCTAGGAAACAATCATATTGAGCAGGTGTATCTGCCTGATCTCTCCAGTTCTCGATCACCTCTTTATCATTTAAATAAACTCTATATCCATCATCCCCTGATACTCCCAGAATATGCCAACCCGATTCAGCAGGTATAAAGTAACAGGTATACCTGGCTGAATAATTCTCATCAGGGATATCTGGATCATCCCACATGTCGTTATTTATCAACTTTAATTTTTTATATGTTCTTCTGGCAATCGGTTCTCCCTTAAGTTCTATGTTACTAAAATACTCCGCAATTACTCCGCTGTTTTTCCTACCATTCAGATAATAGTAATAATTTACTGATTCAAATAAATCTTCTTCCCATCTCAATCTTGTGAATAAACCAACTTCATATGCTACCTCCACGTTATCTCCGGCAATTTTTTTTACCGCATCGAAAAGAGAAACAGGATGAAGAGGTTGAACAAATGAACTACCGCCACCCCCAGACACGATAGGGTTACCATTTGGTCCAATAATGGCTATTTTTCTAATTTTATTTTTATCTACAGGTAGAAAATTTTTCTCATTCTTCAATAAAACTATACCACCCCTCGCTACATCTATAGCCGTCTCCCTAATAAAACTACTATCAACTAAATAGTCCTTGCTTAAGTCAGGATTTTCAAAGAATCCAAATCGATTATATAGCGAAAGAATCCTCTTTACTTTTGTATTTATTAAATCTTCAATAATAATTCCCTGTTCTATAGCCGGTATCAGGGTTTCTTTATTCATCATTCTACCGGATGGCATCTCCAAATCAAGACCAGCTTTCGCACATTCAATACCGTCATAAGTTGATACCCAATCCGACATTACAATGCCATCAAATCCCCACATATTTCTCAATACTTCTGTCAATAGATAATAATGTTGTGATGCGTGTATACCGTTAATGAGGTTATAAGAACTCATTATTGCACCGACTTTACCTTCCTTTACTGCATATCGAAAAGCTGTTAAATATATTTCATGCAGAGTCCTTTCATCCATATCGGAAGAAACATTATGTCTATCATATTCCTGATTATTAGCAACAAAATGTTTTGCCGTGGCTACTACCCCTTCATCCTGCATCCCTTTTATATATGAGGCGGCTATTTTTCCAGCAAGGAAAGGATCTTCGCCAAGGTATTCAAAGTTTCTACCACAAAGCGGCATCCTGTATATATTCATACCTGGTCCAAGCATAATATGTACATTTTTAGCCCTTGCCTCCATAGCAATAGCTTTTCCAACTCTGTATGCAAGTTCTTTATCCCAAGATGCTGCAAGACAAATGCTTGCTGGAAATGCAATTGCTTTCCCATAGTTCCTTACTCCGACCGGTCCATCTGCCATATGTATCTCAGGAATACCACACTTTTTATATCCACGAATATTAAAATTCTCATACCCACCTATAATATCAATCTTTTCCTCAAGAGTCATTTGATCTAAAAGACTATCTACATTAACAGCCGGAGATTTAGAGAAAATTATAAAGCCAATGAAAAAAGCAATACTTATTAATCTGCAAATCTGACGACATTTCATCTTTTAACTCCTTATATTATCACTTGAATACTTTATCTCACTAAATGGAATTTTAAAAAATGAAAACAAAAGTATCAATAAAAATACAATTTTAAATATTTGCTCTATATTTTTTACAATCTTAGAAGAATTGTAAATAATCAAATTATCTTACTTTCGGTTCTGGAAAACTACAATATTTTTGGGGCATCTCTGCAAAACTTATAATAATTCGACCAATAACCAACCCTAGGTCAAATGTATAAATTCTCAACCTTGGTATCCAGTCTTTCCTGTTTTTTACTGAATCTTCCTTAAACCCCCAATTCCCATAATATTATATGCGACTTATTCCTTCATCAATTCCAAATTTTTCTCTATTAGCTGGATCCTTTGTCTTAAACATTCATTTGATCTCAATCCGTCTGGAGGCGTATTTTTTGCATAATCAAGAAGTTTTTCAACAGTGGTAGTAGCAACATGTAGGCGTGTATCACTCGAACCATAATAAATATATATAGTTCCATCATCATCCGCTATCCATCCATTACAGAAAACTACATTTGACACATCACCTACTCTTTCTTCATCCGTCGGCGCTATCAGGTAGCCACCAGGTTTATAGATTACTTTCGTCGGATCATCAAGAGATGTAACATAAAGATAGAGAACATATCTCATACCAGCTGCTGTATTTCTTACACCATGAGGTAGGTGTAACCATCCTTCAGGAGTCTTTATCGGAGGTGGCCCCTCACCATTTTTGAGTTCTTTAATCGTATGATACTCTCTTCTTTCAATAATTACTTCTTCTTTTATAACAGGATTCTCTATATCATCTACAAATCCGAATCCTATACCACCACCTCTCCCAGCTTCTATAAAATCATCTTGAGGTCTGGTATAGAATGCATATTTACCGTTTATAAATTCTGGGTGTAATACTGCGTTTCTTTGTTGTTTTGAAGGCGTCTTTAAATCTGGCAGTCTCTCCCAGTTTCTCAAGTCTTTCGTCCTGAGTATCCCGGCTTGTGCTTCTGCTTTTGTAGTATCCCATTCAGGAGCATCAGGATCCCTTCTCTCAGTACAGAATACCCCATATATCCACCCATCTTCATGCTTTGTGAGTCTTATATCATAAACATTAACATCGGGCCTATCAAACTCGGGAATTATTACTGGATAGTCCCAAAATCTGAATCCATCGATCCCGCTTTCACTCTCAGCTATTGCAAAGAATGACTTTCTATCCACTCCTTCAACTCTCACCATTAGATAATATTTATCACCCAGTTTAATTGCTCCCGCATTAAACGTAGAATTAACACCCATTCTTTCCATTAAATGCGGGTTAGTTTGATAGTTCAAATCATATTTCCAAAATGGTGGTATGTGATCTCTTGTCAATACAGGATAAATATACCTATCGTATATACCGTTATAGAACTCGCTCTTTTTATTCTTTCGAGTAATTATCTCTTCATATTCATTAAAAATTTCTTTTAGCCTTTTATTAAACTCTTCCCTACTCACTTTGGATTCCTCCATTCCCTCAAAATTTTATCAACTCTTAATATAATATTCACACAAGCCCTAACATTGTGATAAGGTCCTTTCCACTCTTCCACTTTAAGCTTCTTGAGATTTGGCTTTCCATCCTTTGAAACTTCATAAAACCACTCTCCATAATTCCAATCAACTAAAAAACTTTCAATGAAATCCCATGCAAGCAAAGCCTTCTCAAGATACCTATTATCTCCTGTCAACTGATACGCATTTATAAGGCCTACAACTGCCTCAGCCTGTGTCCACCACTCAACATCATCTTCTAACTCTCCCGTTTCCCTCTGTTCTCTATAAATTGAATTCCTCTCATTGAATGCACTATTTAAAGTGGTTTCTGCAAGTTTTAGTGAAATTTTCCTCAGGTTTTCATACACTTCAGAGCCCAGCACTCCCATAGCTTCCGTCAATAACCAGCTGCATTCAATATCGTGACCAAATGATATATTATTGGATTTTAAATCCCACTTCGAATCAAAAAATAACCCAAGATGTCCTGAGGGCAAAATAATATATCTTTGAAGTAATTCTAAAATATTAATTAGTCGACTTTTAACACTCTTCGCCCTGGTAACCCTATATAGATTAGTATACGCCTCCATCATATGTAGATGTGAATTCATAGACTTTTCTGCTTCCATATCCCTGTCACTTATACGCATCTCAGCAGGTTTTGACCAGTCACGATTAAAGGTTTCAAAATAACCATTATCTGCCACATCAAGGAATTTCTCCTCAATTAATGAATAAAAATTATTTATCAGTTCCAGTAGTTTATCATTACCTTTGATCTCATAGTACTCACTTAATGCATAAATCAGAAAAGCATGCCCATATATTTTCTTTGCTTCGACATTAGGTCTACCATACTTATCTAAAATCCAGTATGCACCACCATATTCTCTATCAATAAAATTTCCCACTAAATAATTATAAGCGGTATCGGCCAGATTTTGATATTTGTCTTCTTTATACATTTTATATAAATAAGAAAATGCCCATAAAATTCTCGTATATAAAATCAAACTTATTCTTGCATCCCGTATAGGATTGCCAAAATTATCTACAGCACCGTAAAATCTATTATTATCTTTATCAAAACATTTTTCAATCCAGAAAGGTAAAATATTTTCAAATAATACCTTTTCAGCTCCCTCTTTTAGTCGACTCATCTGGTTATTCATACTCAATTTCAACCCTCCCGATCTGGCAATCTGTCCTTGCCTCAATACATAAAAATGAAAAGCTATCGTTTAAACTATTGGATATAATATATGGCACACAATATTTGTAATCGAGTTTACCTGCAAAAAAATCAATTATATCAAAGTTACATTTATTGTAATTTTTTCCATCCTTCGATAAACTCAAAATGACAGGAATTTTTATAGGTTTTTCTGTAAAGGCAATAATCTTGAAACTCTTAATATTACCAGGAAAACCATATACAATCTCTTCTCCCTTTTCGAGTCTAAACCGATGGAAATCCTCTTTATATCTCCTCGCATCATCACTTACAATTTTTACCTTCGATGACTTAAAAAACATCTTCCCATAACTATCGCAATTATCAATTAGAAATTTTGACTTTACACAAATGGGACCTACAGTGTTAGAATATTCCGATTCACCCCATTGATTAATTGCTTTTATCCTATAGTAGTAAGATTTTCCTACCTCAACAGTTTCATCTGTAAACTGTGGGTAATAAGGTATTGAGGCATCATCAATATTAAAAGCCACAACCTCCCAGTTATCTTTATTTTCCTCCCTTCTTTCTATCACATAATATTTTGCTCCGGCACTACCCTGCCAGTTTATAAACGCGGGATGATCAAAATGCAATAGTTTTGGTTTATTAGGTCGACTTTTAACACCCTCATCCAAACCATTTATAGAGATCATATATTTTGCAAAAGTATTTAATATACCAATTTCATTATATAAATTGCCCGAGTGGAAACCTGGCCAGTGATAAGCTTTATACAAGCCTCCTCCGCCTGGTTCACTATGCCAGTAAAATCCACCGTCCCTATTATGGAATCTCAAACTCCATAACAACGAACCAGAAACGTTTTTATTATCCGACAAATAATCCATTAATAATTTTATTGCTGAGGTACTAACAAATCCAAATTCACCAATATAATATGGTTTTCTCCCATTTATCAATTTCACATTATTTCTAATGTGATCTATCATATCAATTGGATTTGGTTCATAATGATGTGTTGACAAAATGTCGATATACGGACTGTTTATTACATCATCTTTTATAAAAAATGTCTGCCTGCCATCATTCACAAGATGGTTAGAATCTATAGACTTTACAAAACTTGCCATTTCCTCAATCCACTCAATTGGTGCATTCCAGATTTCATTTGCCAGTTCCCACGCCAAAATCGCTTTATCCTCTTTGTAGATCGTTCCAGTAATTGTATTTTTTCTATTTAAAATAAATCCTATAGTCCTTTTAAAATCTGCTTTTATTTCAGGATCAGTCCAGAATTCATCCCCTCTCTTACCTCTAAACCTCGTATAATCTTCCTTCCCACCCATCCATTTCCAGTTATCAACAAAAGGAATGATCAATCTTACTCCAACCTCGTTGGCTATTGCCAGGACAGTGTCAAGAACCAGAAATGCTTCTTCATTAAAAATCCCCGGACCAACAACATGCTTAGGAGTATTTTTTAAATCTACATTTCTTCTTACTGTAATTGCATAGGTACGCGCTACATTCCCTCCCATCAATCTAATTGTCGATAAAGCATCCTTAATCTCATAAAAATTTGGCAATCTCCAGGCATTGGGATTATCAATCTGCATATTGTCTTCAATCATTAGTAAATTTGGAATATTAAATGAGACAAAACGAAACTCTCTTTTACCATCATAGAGCTTACCATCTTTTACATAAATGAAATCATCAAATACACTTTCCTCAGCATATAGCTTATAATAAAATAAAATTAAAGATAACGATAGAATCACATATTTTTTAAATAACATTACTAAACAATTCTGAGCATTACCGAACTAACATTTCAAATATTTTCGTAAAAAAACGAAATATTTCGAACTAAATATAAGCATAGTATAAACTTTTTTCAATAACATTTTCCGACAATAATTAATTTAAATATCAATTCGAGCAATTCAGCACTGATATAAAATCTTTTCAGGCATCATAAAATTAAAATACGCCCTGATTTTTACGAAAATAGCGAAATTTATAGAAATATTTATTGCTTGTTTGAACTTGTTTCATTATAATTCATAAGTTTAAATTCAATATTTCTATTAAACAGAGGTAATATGAAAAGGCGTGATTTTTTAAAAAGTGCAATAATAATTAGCCTCGTTAGTTCTTCTGGAGTATCTCTTCTCTCCTCACTAAAAAAACAAACAAAAAAGATTACAATACCAAAGTACTATGGATTTAACTTACTGGAAAAATTCACAAATTATGGTGGGAGAAAAAAATTTGAAGAGAAGGATTTCGAAATAATGGCTGAGCTGGGATTCAACTTTGCAAGGATACCAATGTCCTATTGGTGCTGGTCATCTCCGGATAACTGGTATCAGATTGACGAGAAAATTCTAGAAGATATTGATGAGTGTATTGAGTTTGGAAAACAATATGGAATCCACATTAATCTAAATATGCATCGAATCCCGGGTTATTGCATCAATGGAAGAGACAACGAGCCAATGGATTTATTTGATGATACCAAAGAAAATATGCAGAAAGCTCTCGACGCAGCAATTTATCACTGGAAAATATTTGCAAAAAGATACAAGGATATACCTAACAGAATATTAAGCTTCGATTTGATAAATGAACCACCACATATGAAAAATGAAAGCAGATATATAGAAGTCGTAAAAGCACTTGTCAAAGGAATAAGAGAGGAAAGTCCTGATAGATTGATTTTTGCCGATGGAATTAATGTCGGTAGAACCCCCGTGTTTGGTATTGTTGACCTGGGTCTCGTTCAAAGCACACGTGGATATGATCCGATGAGTTTAACTCATTATAAAGCAACGTGGGTTCCACCAGAGGCATTTCAAACAAAATCTCCTCCAACCTGGCCATTAAAAGCAGATAACGGAGAAATCTGGAATAAAGAAACCCTGAGAAAAAAATTAATTGATCCATGGAAACCGATAATGAAAAAAGGTGTCCCGGTTCATGTTGGTGAATGGGGTTGCTATAATAAAACCCCGCATGAGGTTTGTTTAAAGTGGATGAAAGATATTCTTTCTCTATGGAAAGAAGTAAACTGGGGATTTGCATTATGGAATCTAAGAGGAGCTTTCGGAATTTTCAATAGCAACAGACCGGATGTAAAATATGAAAACTATAAAGGATGGAAACTTGATAGGAAAATGCTCGAATTAATAAAGGAATATATGTAAAAACTTTTTCAGCGGGAGGTATAATTATGTATCGAATCTTTATAACAATAATACTTCTAAAATTGGCGATCTTCCCACAAAACTACTCTAAAGAAGATTTGGAAAAGGGGATCAACTTTATAGAAACCAGGGTATATTCCGAAAAGGAAAATCAGGAATTGCTAAAACTATTTGAAGGACTCAGGGTAGCTGATGTATCTGATGCAATGGATATGGTAGGTTTACCGGATAAAGGGCTTGTTGACCCGACAATACATCCCTTATGGCAGGATTTTAAAAACCTTAGCCATCAGATAAGAGGCATAGCAATTACTGTTCGCTATGTCCCGACTCAAAAACCCGACAGACCGGCACCCGGTCAAGACTTCCATGAATGGGAAGGAAATTTTTACTCTAAATATTCCCACGAAGCATTTATGGATATTATTTTCCCGGGTGCTGTTATAGTTATTGACGATGTCGAGGAAGACGATATTGGTAGTATTGGTAGTTATAACATAATGGAGTGGCACAGAAGAGGTGCAGTTGGAGTTGTAACTGATGCTTCTGCAAGAGATACAGATGAGATAACCATTCAAAGAATCCCGTTATATCTAAGGAAAAAAGGCAGAGGCATAAGACCAGGAAGAAATGAAATAGAATCTGTGAATCGTCCTGTAGAGATTGGTGGAGTCCTGGTATGTCCAGGAGATGTAATAGTAGCGGACGGAGATGGTGTTATAGTTGTTCCCAGAGCAGTTGCGAAAGAGGTTGCGAAATATGCTCGTGAAATATTAGAGAAAGATAAAGAAGGCAGAAGATCTCTTTATGAAAAATTAAATCTACCCCTGGATAAAACTGTAAAATAATGTGGTAAAATTATTAGTAAAAAATAAAAAAATAACAATTACATTTGGTATAAAATTAGAAGTAAAACAGATAGTTGCAAAGTCATTTAGTAGTGCAAGTAACGATTTAAAATAAACAAGAATATGAAATTATTGAATATAGATGTGTTTATCTATTTAAAAAATGTGAATGGAAAAGGCATGAATTTTCACTTTTCTAATAGTTGCAAAAATAAAATCAAAATCAAAAAACTATATTTATTACCAGTTTTAATAAAATAGAATGTGAAAAATTTAAAAGGATAATCAGAAGTGAAACCGAAAGAATATAAATAATCTTATAAAACAGACAAGAGGAATCAAATATGAAAATCCCATTAAAACTTCTTATTTCAATTTTTTTATATCAGTTTTTTCTTTTTCCAATGCACAGTTTATAGATGATTTCGAAGACACTTTAAAAATCGATCCCACAGCTCTTAATGGCTGGACCTTTTTTTCAGGTGATGGAAATGTTTCGATGAATTTTGTTAAAAAAGATGGATATGCATCTATTTACGTAGACGCCACAAAGGATAAAATGGGTATCTGGTGGGCACTTATTAGAAGGTGCATATCTAATAATATGGATTTAAGTTTGATACAAAAGAATGAATACGAATTCAGAGTCGAAGCAAGAGTAAGAGTAAGCTCAGCTCCAAAACGAATAAATCTCCACTTGAATACTCAAAGAACAACTGATTTTCACACTCATCTGATGGAATATGATATACCTGACACTACCAACTGGCACGTAATAAGTATGACAACAAAAAATTTCGATGCCAGACCGGGCGATCATGTTTTCGGACAATTAGCACTGATGGATTGGGGATTAGAAAAATACAGAGTGGATATAGACTATTATAAGGTAGATATTGTAAGAATTGATACAATAGTTCCAGATAAAGGTAATCCATTACCCTATCATCCCAAAATTCCAGATCTCAAAACATTTGAATATAAAATACCAGTTTCAAGAGATGGATTAATAAATTTAACTTACCCGGAATTAAAACTTTACGATTGGAAACTGTTCTATAGAAATAAAGAAGTACCCATTTTATCAGTTTCAAACGATCAATATGCAACCCTTGAATGGGATTTAAACAGATTTAAAGGTAAAAAAGTTAAGGGTTTTGGAGTTATTGAATTAACAACTCATAGTGTTATTAAACTTAAAAGAGATTTAAAAGACTTTGGTATAATCAGAGTATCTGAAGTATATAATAATTATTGTCAACATGAAGATTCATTAAGTCTTGAAAATTTTTGTGGGAACAAAAACTTATATGATTTAATAAATTCACAGATGATTATTGATGTTGAAGTAAAAAAGAAAGGGAAAACTCTGATTGCAATTAATAATGCTGTGTTAACAAGAATGATAAATGGAATAACTAAAGGTATAGCTTTAAAACCACTTGGAGCAATAATATATTCGTTCTATCCGCATGAGTATAAAAATGGAAGATATCAACCCTATTTATATCTCAATCTTGAGGAATAAAATTATTTGTGAATTCAATTATTTTATATTTAATTGAAAATTATATTGAATAACCTCTGGAGGTAACCAAATGAGGAAATTAATTCAATACCTATTCTTATCATTCCTATTAATACTAACATCGTGTGCAAAAAGACCTGAGCCCGCTAAAAATATCCTATTGTCAACATCCTTTAAAAATTTTACCATGGAGGATTTTTATAATTATTTTCCTGAAAAATCTTTCAAAAACCTCAAAAAACACCAAAAGAAGGATTACATAATAGAATTTTGCAAAAGAGAACTTTTTTATAAAGATGCACTCGATAAAAATTATGACAGAATACCAGAAATAAAAAATGACTTGGAAATACGCAGAAAAGAAATTCTTTTCAATTTATACTATCAAAAAGTGGTAATTGATACTATAATTAATGATGAGAAATTAAAAGACCTGTATGAAAAAATGAAAAAGGAAATCAATATGAGACAAATATTCATAAAGATTGGGGGAAAGAATGGAAGATCAAAAAAAGAAGCTTATAATCTCGCAATGAGTATATACAACAAGCTTAAAAACGATGCTGACTTTCAAAAGCTGGCAAAACAATACTCCGATGATAAAGCTTCTGCTGCCTATGGCGGAATATTACCACCCAAAAAGTGGGTACGCCTACCAAAAAGCTATCGAGATATCATATACAACATGAAAGAGGGAGAAATTACAGAACCCATTTTCTATAATAATGGTTACTATATTTTTCAAGTCATAAAAGTAGAATTCAAAAAACTTATTCCATTTGAAGAATATAAAGAAACATTAAAACAAATTTATATTATGGACAATCAAAGCTATGTTCGAAATATTCGCAGTAAAATGATTAATAATATTATTAATACACACAAAATAAAATTGAATAAAAATAATATCAAAGTTATTGCAAACTACTATAGGACAAAATTAAGAGAGCTAAAAAATCAAAAGATAACGCCTGAAAAGAAGGTTGAAATCCTAAAAACTTACCCAAAAAACATAGTTTTGGCCGAATGGGATAGTGGTAAATACAGGCTTAAAGATTTACTCAGTGATTACGAATACAAAACCGAAGCATTACTTTATAATGTTCAAATCGAATCCAACTTAGCATACCTACTCAGGGACATAATAATTCGAAATATAGTCGAGAAGGAAGCTGTAAAATTCGGGCTGGATACTACAAAAACCTTTCTAAAAACATTCGAGAGCTATAGTAAAAACGTAATACTAAAAAAATATAAGAAGGAAGAGATTGAAAATAAGATAACAATAAACGACAATGAATTACTGGAATATTATAATAAACACAAGGATTCTTTATACATTAACCCAACAATGGTTCAAACATGGTCAATAGTGGTTCCATCCAGAGATGATGCAAAAAGAATCATTAATATGCTAAGAAATGGGAGTGATTTTGATACACTTTTTAATAACTATTCGAAAAGATTTCAAAAAATCAAAGGATATCTTGGTTATATCAACAAAAACCAATACAGTGTTATAGGACAAATAGCGACAAGAATGAAACCAAACACCATTTACCCGGAACCGGTCTCCTACAGAGGAGATTGGGCTGTTATCAAAGTTGGCAATATAATTCCTGAAGGTCCTTCCCCCTTTGAAGAAGTTAAGGGAAAAGTTAAAATTGATTTAATTAGATGGAAGACAAAAAATACTGAAAATCAGCTCTATATAAAGCTAAAAAATAAATATAGTGCTAAAATAAACTGGGCTTTAGCTGGCTTATAAAAGATGATATTTTATATTTCAACAGCACCGTAAATTTATTTCAACAAAATCATCTTTCTTGTAATTCTCTTATTCGCAGTTATCAATTGATAAAAATAGATCCCGGAGGGCATATTATCCATATCAATTCGAACAGAATAATATCCAGGTTTCACTTTACAATTTAGCACTTCCTTAACTTTTCGACCAACCAGATCGTATACTATCAGTTTGACATTTTCTTCTTCTGGTAAAGTAAAACGTATTACAGTATAAGCATTAAAAGGGTTAGGATAGTTTTGTAGTAATTCATAGTCCAGCGCAACATATTCTTCTTGATTCTCTATAGACTGCTCATACTTCTTATAAATATTAAAAATTTCCTCATCAGACAGTGCTCTGCTATATATTCTAATCTCATCTACCCTTCCTTTAAAGAAAGCATCATTATAGGGAGAATTTATCCCTATACCTAGGTAATCATCATTAATAGATAATAAACCGCTATAGATATATATTGTATCCAAAAGTCCATCTATAAAATTCCTAATGTTATCTCCATCATAAACAAAGCCAAAGTGGTGCCATGATCCTGTCATTTCATCTTTATTAATAGTGTATGGAAATATCCTCCACTCCTGATATCTATCTGAATAAAACACATTGTAAATTCTTGAATTATTTTCTCTTAGTTCAAAGAAACCGTAATTTTTACCTTTTTGAATTAAATTCTGGTTTCCAGACGCATCTTCCAGCATGACCCACGCACATATTGTTATTTGATCAGAAATATCCAGACTGAAATCATCCTCAATTAAGCAATAACTACTACCGTTGAAACTCAAAGCATTCCCTTCTACACCTTCTACAATTTCTGTATTGTATAACTTACCGGAATTTCCTGCACTGGCATCTTTTACAATTGTACTTGTATCAGCAAGCTCATCAAATGTAAAATAAGCAACAAGATCCTCTTCCAGAGTCGTTCTTAAACCGATAATATAAAAATAATCAAAGAGTGTCCACCCCCAGAATGCAACTATTGATAGCGTATTCTTTCCTTTTTTTACAGGAATCATTCCAGCATCTACTATTGACCATTCCTGCCCTGTCTTCGGGAAAAAAATCTCTCCAATTCTATCACCATTTACATATAGAAAATTGTATTTTTCAGTATCATAAGGATTCGAATACCCTATTTTTAGTGGGAAATTTCCTTCCAATAAAGAGTAAAATGTAATACATATACTATCTTCTGGAGGCTCATGGTCCATAAAAACATACCCACTCCCTGAATATCCTTGTTGATCAGTTTTTACCACTGCATCTCCAGATAACTGACCGGACTCCGCTTCTATCTTTACACCTCCAACACCTACATTTATATTTACTTTTTGACTTTCTCTATAATTTCCAACAGAATCATAAGCAACTGCAAAAACAGTGTAAAATCCAGATGGTACTTTTTCCAACAGAAATATGTAGATAGAATCACTATCATCCTCACTATATACAGAATCCACTCCAACTAAACTATCGTTTACATAAAATTCAACAAATGCAAGATTTCCATCTTCATCCCACGCTTTTGCCTTTATTTCGATATCACTACTGTCTTTATATACATATCCTTCTTTTGGATTTAATAAATTAATTTTAGGCCATTGTCCCCATTTACCTTTAATATCCACTTCATCCCTATAATTATTCCAGATATCAAACATATTGTATCGCATAAGTTCTCTTGAAGAAGTTTGCAAATCAGTCCATGACCAAGCAAGTGCACCAGCATAGCCCAGTTTATACAATCTTCTAAATAGAGTGTCGGGTTCGCTGTATCTTGATTCTCCTGTACGATATGCCTTAGTATGAAACTCCGCAATCACCAATGGCTTATCAATCTGCCAGTAGGAAAATGGTCTATAAAAAGGTGAATCAGGATAATAGGGATAATCATAGTAATGAAGACAGTAAAAATCCATGTATCCCAAACTATCACCACCAGCCCCCATTAACTCACTATCTTTATAATAATTTTTACTTACATTCTTATAGTCGCTTGTTTGTAGAACTACATCTGTTAATGCAAATAGCGCCCACGTCCCATTTGTAACTTTTGCATCAGGATCAGTTCGATGAATTGCACCTGCACAGAGATTTACAAACTTTTGTATATCAGCCATTGGAACATGCTCCGTAAAATCCCATCCAAACTCATTACTCATGCCTTCTGCTTCATTAAATATCTCCCAAGCAATAACTGCAGGATGATCTTTTAGTGAATCTACCATTGGAACCAAACAATTTTCTATATAGGAGCTCACATACTCATCATTGGTTAATAATTTCTTATTCCTTTCTTTTATATAATCAGGTAAGTTTTCTCTCAACATATCAAAAGACCATAAACATAAAATAATTCCCACTTCTCGTCTCCAGGCTATATCAAGTATTTTTCTTAAATCTGATATTGCACTATCTCCGGGACCAATTACATATCCATTCTCATCGAACTCAGGTGTTTCCACACCATTTGTATGCAACCATAATCTGACTGCATTTCCTCTATGATCGTGAATATCAAGAAACATATCAGCAAAGGCTTTAAAATCAGTCGGACTTGGTCCGATATCACGAGCAAAGTTTATCCATGCAACATTTACACCATTTAAGAATAAATCTTGATCATTAAATCCAATCCTGTTTAATTGCCCATATATATTTACTGTATGAATTATTAATATAGAAATGATAATAAACCTCAATTCCTTACACAACATAGTTACCACCTCTTACCTCAACAAATAAAAAAGCCAGCAGGTGATTTCTCACCTGCTGGCTTATATAATACAAACCGAAGCATAGCTTACTTCAATACAACCATCTTTCTATTCAGCTTAACTTTTCCAGCTTCCAGCTGATAAAAGTAGATCCCAGAGGGTAAATTACCTGCATCAAAATTAATAGCATGATATCCAGCATTCATATGCCGGTTTAACATAGTAGCTACTCTCTGTCCAAGCATGTTATAAATATTCAGTTTAACATGCTGTGGTTTTTCGATATAGAATCCAATAGTTGTTGTTGGATTAAATGGATTAGGATAGTTCTGGTCAAGTCTATACTGTTTTGCAAGATTATTGTCTTCTTTAATACCAACTTCAATTTCCGTCTTACTTATGATCTGGATAAGGTCTATCTTTGTGGAACTACCGGTAATTGCAATTTCATGGCTTCCAGCATCGGCAGAGAATGCGCCAGTCGTTAAATCTGTCCCAGTTGTATCATACTTAAATGTAACATTTTCAATTACAGTCCCGTCAACTGATATACTACCAGTCGCATCAGCTCCACTGGAATTACAATAGAATACACGAACTTTATATTCTCCCGCATTTTCCAGATTTACTGTAAATGAGACAGTGCCATTTGTACCTAAATCAACAGATTTGAATGAGGATGGTACCCACGCACCTGAACCTCCTGGGGTAGCATTGTAACTAACAGCATCTTTTGCATCTAAGTGAACTATTAAATTTTCTGTGCCTGGTTCGTAAAATTCCACCCACTGAAATGAAATTGGATTCCAAGAATACTGTAATTTTAGCGTATTCTGTCCAGAAACCAAAGCAATATATTCACTTCCATCAAAACAATGTAGTTCAGCTGTCGCATAAAAAGCTTCATAAAATTCATCCGTACTTTTTCCGGTCCAGAATGTCTGTGGATCATCCGAGCCTGTCCATACAACAAGTTGCCCCCATTTACGAGCGGCATCAACAATATTGTGTCCATTTAAAATAAAATCAAAGCCTATATTTACTCCATCAGCCCTAGCTTTCATTTTCATATCTATAGGACCCTCATAATCCGAATCGAAAGTCCACTCTATTGAAGAACCAGGTTCTAATGTATACCATGCTTCACCTTCAAAAGTAGCAACCTCGGCTCCATCACTAACATTACCATCTTCTGCTTCTATTGTGGCAATTGGTTGTTCTATAATTTTATTACCAGGTAGCGCTTCTATCCATGCCACATATGCATCTTTATTTGCTTCCCAATCAGCTTTTTTATCAGGGAACCAGTTCAAATCACCAAGTGGTAATCCATCTGTTCCCTTTGTTAATAATTCGGCTGGCTGAGTGTAATGAAAGTCTTCAGGTAATGGCCATAGTATATCAGTATGTATTACATCACCAGCCTCATCAGTAGGTATCCCCCATGCCCATTCAGTCGATGGAGAGATTCCCTCTCTTAAACCCTCAATACATGCTATCATTGAATCAACTACCCAGTCGTCAACATCGGCATCAAAATTGGGTTTCTCAGCAAGCCATAATGTATCAAGCACCCTCCTCTGTATATATTCTTCACCAAAGTACCATTTTCTTGTGAAATTAGACAGAAATGGTTGTGGCTTATATGGTCCATCAGCTACCCCCTCTTTTGTATAGTATTCTGCAAATTTTGGATCTCTCCAAGCTGCTACAGGACCAAAAAGAATTCTCCTACCTTCTTCTGTACCATATCTGCTTGGTAGATCACCAACAGTGAAGAACCCAACCGCATCTACCCAGTCATCCCTCTCAGGATCATAATTGGTCTCACTTGTATACTCAGTCTTGGTCTGACCATGCCAGAATGGGTTTATCAAAAGTAAATTTGTAAAATAGGCTTCTTTCCACCAGGCTCCTGCATTTAACGAACGTCCCATGTTGACTATAGTATTATGGTTAAATCTCACGTAATTGCCAGCACCACCCTCAAGCTGAAACGGAGTGAACATTATATTAAGATAGGTACAGTTTTCCACAATCACTGTATCCTGGTCTGTTGTTATCCTGATTGTCTGACCAAGCCATTGCTGATCCGGAAACATATCCCCAAAATGCCTGAACTTACAATCTTCGTAGATTATATCATTGTTTTTCCCAGCGTACAGAATAATTCCAAATTTCTCTCTTTCAAATATTACGTTTTTCATATAGAACTTACAATTCTCTGCACTTACATCAATTGGGAAATAATAAGTCTGCACGCCATTTTCATCACAACCCAAGATTGCAACATTCATCAGAGTAAGAGAATTACTTACATTCATTAATTGACCAGCAATTGAACCATCTTCTCTTGAAACCATTTGAATTATCGCAGGATGTAAATCGCTAGTTGGCTCTTCACCTACTATCACCAATGGGAAATCAATATTCATAGTCTCTGTAATCCAGTAGTATCCACCTGCCTGCAATTTGTAAATCTTTGCATCTCCGTATTTCTCAATAGCCTTTCTTAAAGTGTCCACGAAAATTTGCGTCCCATCCGTCCAAGGTACAAGTAGTGTGTCAGCAGCATTAGCCTGTTCTGGAATCATTGTTAAAAACATACAGACTAACAGGGTTAAAATTAAGTAACCTCTCCTCATAATTTACCTCCTTTTTATTTGTTAAAATTTATACCTTAGCCCAACATCCATAGAAAAACCATAATATTCAATGTAAGATGGTCTTGTGTAGTCAGCACCTAAATAAGTTTCATCGGGTTTTTCATTTAAATTGTTAAAATTAGCGTATAGTTCAATCCTATTATTTAGCTTTTGCCTAAAAGTCAAATCCCATCTATAGTAAGGTCCTGTCCTACTATCAAATTCAGGGTATTCGGCAATATAGGTTACTTTGTCAGTCTGATATAGAAATGATAATCTTACAGAAAATCCTTTGTAATCATACCCTAATGTTAAATTTGCAATATATTTCGGCTGATCAGTGATCCTCGATGTCCTGGTAGTATCATATAATGTGTACTCTTTATGTGGCGGTGGAGGAAAAGCAACAACTTTTGACCTTACTTTCCATAACTCCTTTTTTATACTTGAAGTAATATAAGTGAAATTTACATTCAGCACGAGTCCACTAAACATCCCTCTCAAATACCAGAAGTTAGTCTGCCATTCAAATTCAAACCCTCTATAATATCCAGGATATTTATTATTAAGATATGTATCAATCTGTGGTCCCTGTTTTAGCCAGACCTCCGGTATGTTTAAACCTGAAAGGTCTACATCACGAGTCTGGAAATATTTTGAATAATACCTGAAAGATGTAAATAAGATTAGATCATATATTTCCTTATAAAACCCTGAAATTGATAAATATCCCAGATAGTTATTATAAAACGAAAAAGCTAAATCATAATTAATTGCATGCTGTGGCTTTAATTTTGAATTGTTGGCTACACCCCATGTCCCAAATACATTTATAAAGGTCCTTGGAACATATTGAATATAGTCCGGTCTTGATATAGTTTCAGTCCTGGACAGTCTTACCCTCATCCAATCATTAGGTTTGAGATTCATTAGTATCATTGGTAGAGTATATATATTATCCCTTTTAATTGTTAATGTATCATAATCATATAATGTCACAGCCTTTCCTTCTTTTATTGCTTCAAGAATTTCCTCAAGAGTAGGGGGCTGATTATTTATAGTTACTTCTCTATATTTTCTACCATTGTACTTACTAAAATCCCTTTCCCATCTTACCCCAGCTATAACAGATATTTTCTTACCTATATTAAATTCTCCCATTGCATATGCTGCCTGATGTACTTCAAAACCATCGTAATCACGACCGAAATAATCTACCATTGGAACCCTATCGATATCTATCGTATCATTTACATCAGCATTGAATAAAGCTTCCAACAGGTAATCAGCCATATCTTCCTTAATTATATAACCCTGAGGATACCTTCCTCCCAGAAAATCATCCCTTTTATACTTATTATCTATAACTAGATAAAGTGGAAATCCCCCCTCATATTCTGGAGTATCCCAAAATGTACTATCAAACACTGCAGGATATTTTTCCATTAAATAAGATACCATTGTCTGTAAATCGCCATTAAAACCACCGTATTGCTCACCCCATCTTCCAACTCTGTTTTCATCATTTAATCTATCAACATGTCTATATTTACCACCAAACTTAATATAACCATGTAGCAGATTTCCAAAATTATAAGGAACTTTAATATTCAACTGAGAACTCCAGATTTTTTCATATCTATCTATACTATTTTTGTATGCTTCTGAAAACCAGGTTTTTGCTGAATCAGGTGTTAAAAGATCCGGTATATCAAAGGGATCGGTTTTCGGCCCAACCTTGGTGGCATCAAGATTATTTCTCTCACGTATAAATGTTACAATACTATTCCCTGAATATGGCATATCAGCTTCCGAACTGGAACGAGAAATACTAAAATCATAACTTAAAAATCCAAAATTCTGCTCCATTCCCATTGCACCTGTAAAAAGACTCGTTGTACCCTGAGATTTTTCTAAGGAAAAATTTCTTCTATTATCCTGAGTATTCACACCACTTATATTATCAAGCCTGTTCACCGCATCCCATGACAATACATTATAAAAAGCATTGGCAGTTATTTTTCCATATGAGATTCTATAATCAGACAACAAGCTCAAACCTCTTCTCTGACGATAAACATTTTCATCCCTGAGGGTTATGTTACTTGGGACTTTCCCAATTTTAGTAACATTCACAGATTCCCCAATATCCGGATCAAACTCTTTCTCTTCATAATCCCTACGAATATAACCTGCAGAAAATTTATCAGCGCTCCTATCATAATTATCAATATGCCATGTTCCAATTACCCCCAGCCTTTTATTGAAAAATCTATTACTGATACTACCAGTGAATTGATAATTCCCGTAATAATTTCTATTTTTACTATAACCTCCTTGAAAAGCCATATTCATATTAAATCTATCTGGGGCTTCTTTTAACTTTAAATTCACAGTACCACCGAATACATCAGCATCCATATCTGGAGTCACCACTTTTTTCAGTTCAATACCATCAAGAATATTTGAGGATATTAGAGACAAATCCACACTTCTATCATCACCACCTGTTGCCGGCAATCTAACGTCATTCACTGTAATAGCATTGAATTTTGGAGATAGCCCTCTAATAGCAACTTTTGTCGCTTCTCCACCATAGCGTTCAATTGCAACTCCAGGTAATCTACCAATGGATTCTGCAGCATTTACATCTGGTAACTCTTCAATCCTATCTTTCGAAACTACGTTAACTATTTCATTAGAAGTAAATTGCTGGTTAATTGCAGACAACTGACCCTCCACCTGAGCAGTAACAACAATCTCCTCCCCCATAACACCGCGATAATTAAGCTCAGCCCTTACTGTGGCCGTCTCACCCGGTTTTACCGTAACATCAATTTCTTTCTCTTCATAACCTATATACGATATTAATAATGTATAATCGCCAGCAGGAACATTTAAAATGCTAAATCGTCCATCTTTATCAGTGGCGGCACCAATAAATGTTCCTTTTAATAAGACATTAGCATATGCCAGAGGTTCCTTCGTTGAACTATCGTACACATATCCAGATATATTCCCAGTTGCTTGACCAAGTAATCTATTTACAATGAATAATAAAATAAAAATATAAATAGATCCACTAATGATTCTTGTCATATTTCCTCCGTATTTCGTTCTCTTTAATAAACTTTTTCATTGCTAAATTCATCATCCCCTCATTTGATTAAATCACTTTAAAGACAGGATTAATATATAAAAACGGTAACATTATGTCAACATTTTTTCTAAATATTTTCGATTATATTGAAACTTTACGAAAATAAATATAAAGAATTATTGAATCTTTATGCGGATTGCCGCTCAATTAATTTTACGGGAACTATTGTAGTAACTCCTCTGTAGGATTTACCACTTATTACATTCAATAATTGTCTAACAGCGATCGAGCCCATCTCTTCTTTATATACCCTCACTGTAGTCAAAGGTGGATTTGAGAATTTCGCCATATCAATATCATCAAAACCCATGACACTTACATCATCTGGTATTTTCAATCCCTTATCCTTGATTGCTTTGTACCCGTAAATAGCGTTAAGGTCATTTGCGTAGAATATAGCAGTTGGTGGATTCTCATTCTCCAATAAACTAATCGTATGTTCATACCCTCTTTCCAATCCACCTGTTTTTACTAAATTTTCGTCAAACTCTATTCCATAAAAATCAAGAGCTTTCTTGTATCCAATATATCTCTGATTAAAACTGAGCCTTTCAAGCTGTCCTGAAACAAAGGCTATTCTTTTATGCCCTTTATTTATAAGATACCGAGTAGCAATAAAACCTCCGTGCTCATTGTCTATTAATACCTGCGTCTCTTTATCCAAGTAAACTTTAGGGTCTACAAATACCGCTGGTATAATTGAGTTTCTAATGATATTTGTAAACAGCTCATTAAAAACACCAACCACAATAATCCCATCAACTTGATTATCCCTTATCATTTTAGGCAATTTATTTGTTTCTGGATCAGGAATTAATTGCAATATAAGATTGTAATTATTTATAACTATTTCTCCCTCAATTCCTTCAAGAACTCTGGAATAAAACGGATTATTTGATAATGGCCTGCCCTCCCTGCAGAAAATTACTCCTATATTATTAGTCTTCTCAGCTTCTAGCTTCCTCAATCTGTGATGATCATATTTTAATTCTTTTGCTATTTTAATTATTTTCTCCTTGGTCTCCCGACCTATATCCCTTCGGTCATTTAATGCCTTCGAAACTGTCGATATAGAAACGTTAGCTAATTTTGCTATATCCTTTATTGTTACCATATCAGCATCCTTCATATTTCTTAACTTAACGAAAAGCAACGAAAAAATATAAATTGATTAAATTACTTTGTCAAGCCTTTATTTATTGAAAATATCATTTATTAATTTTATTAGATAAATATTTATATATAAATAGTGTTATACAGTTATATTAATATGAATTCGTGTTTAACATTTTAAATATATAGAAATTTAAGTTAATAAATTTTTCTTAAACTCTTGTATATGTAAATTATTTACTTTAATATATCTGACTATTAAAATAGAGAACAAGCCATGTTACCACTAAATTTTCGAAAATTTATCGTACCTATTATAATAACTCCAATTTTATTCCCATTCTGCAGTGAAAAAAATCTTTCTACTCAACTTTTAGAATCTCTAAATAGTAACATAATAAAAATATGGTATCCATTGGCAATAGACACTGCCTATGGTGGATTTTTATCCAATTTTTCATTCGATTGGAAACCAACGAAAATGCAGAACAAAATGGTCGTAACTCAAACGAGACATTTATGGACACTTGCAAATGCAGCAATATTCCTGAACAATAACAAGTTATTGGAACATGCTATCCATGGAGCAAAATTTATAACAACTAAAATGTGGGATAATAAGTATGGAGGCTTCTTTGATCTTGTTGACAGGACAGGGATTCCTCTATATGCTGAAACTTCTCCTCCAAAGACTGCATATGGAAACTCTTTTGCAATATATGGCTTTACTGCATTATATAAAGTAACTAAAAATCAGACCTATCTTGACTGGGCAATAAAGACATTCCGATGGTTGGACAAACATGCTTATGATAATGTTTATGGAGGCTATTTTCAAGCCCTGACTCGCAAGGGAAAACCTATTCCTCAAAATGTAGTTTCTTCAGAATTGAAAGATAAACTTAAAATCTGGAAAGACTATAACTCATCAATTCACCTGCTCGAATCCTTTTCCTCATTGTATGCTGTTTGGAAAGATTCTCTACTTCGCAAAAAACTAGAAGAAATGTTTTATATCGTTAGGGACACCATTGTAGATAAAAGAGGTTTTTTGTTATTACATTTTGCAAGAGATTGGACTCATATATCATTGAAAAGTCAACCCGTTCAAATATTCAGGAAAAATATCTATGTAGACCATGTTTCCTTTGGCCACGATGTCGAAACAGCATATTTACTCTTAGAGGCAGAGAAAACCCTATATGGTAAATTTTCAGAAAAGACCCTGAAAATTTCAAAAAAACTTGTTGACCATGCAATAAAATATGGTTGGGATAAACAAAAAGGTGGATTTTATGATGCTGCCTATTACTTTAATACAGAGCCAGAAGTTGTTAACAAAGCAAAAATCTGGTGGACTCAAGCAGAAGGTCTAAATTCTCTACTTTTATTCTACAAACTTTATCCCAATAATAAGAGTTACTACGAACTTTTTAAAAAACAGTGGGATTATATCGACAACTATTTAATTGATCAAAAATACGGAGGCTGGTATGCTGAAGGACTGGATACTGACTCTCCCCAGGTAAGTAAGCCAAAGGCATGGACATGGAAAGGCAATTACCATAACGTTAGAGCACTAATATGCTGTATAAAATACCTTGAAAATAATCATGAATTATTAAAAAGATAGTAACGTAATTAGAATTAATATGAGGTTAAATATGAGAATTACAGATAACTTTTTACTTATTATATTCATTTTTCTATCCTTTTCAGCTATATTATGCTATGCTAAAACCAAAGAATATGAAATCAAACTTAACGATATGAATTACTTCTCAACTAAGGGATTCGATGTTATAGTTTTTGATGATTTTTATCCCGAGGGTCACCAGAGTGGTATAACCATAATCCATCATGGTGTAAGAGTCGCTGCTAATGGCGATATTCGACTCCAAGCAGCGCCAGGTCAGTGGGAACCTGTTCCAAAACTCATAAATAAAAAAATAATTAAAGAAAAAAACCAGATAATGGTTTCCCTATATTATCCTGATCCCGATAGAAACAGAAAAGGTTTTAATCCAATTATTTATCCTGATTTGAAATTGGAATACAAAATTAGAGTATACTCCAAAGCCAATAAAATAATAATTGAAGTAGCCCTGAATAATCCTCTACCCGATAAATGGGCTGGGAAAGTCGGGTTTAACCTTGAGCTATACCCCGCTGAGTTCTCTGGTAAACACTACATAATGGATAATAAAACAGGTCTCTTTCCACCTCAATTCACCAGCTCAATTAATAAGAAAGATAATAGCGAAGTTGAAGTAATACCAATGGCAACAGGCAAAAGTCTGACTATTGCTCCCGAAGACCCCTATAGAAAACTAACCATAAACGCCTTAATTGGTAATTTGGAGCTAATAGATGGAAGAGCAAGACACAATAACGGATGGTTTATTGTAAGTTCAAAAATAGGCAAAAGAACTAAAAACGTTATTAAGTGGGAAATTATACCAAATATTGTCAAAGATTGGTTTTATAAACCCGTGATTCATGTTTCGCAAATTGGATACCTACCCAATCAACAAAAAATTGCTGTCATTGAAACCGACAAAGATTATAAATCCCAAAAAGAGATTAAACTGATAAAAATAGAAACAGATGGAAACAATAAAATAGTATTTGAATCAAAACCAGAATCATGGGGTAAATTTTTAAGATACAATTATTATAAATTTGACTTTTCAAAAATTAAAGAAGAAGGTATTTATTTCGTAAAATGGGACGATTATAAATCTAATTGTTTCAGAATCTCAAAGAATGTATTTGACAAAGATGTATGGCAACCAACATTATCCTATTTCCTCCCAATTCAGATGTGCCATATGCGTGTAGAAGATAGATACAGGGTGTGGCATGATCTGTGTCATATGGACGATGCCTTAATGGCTCCAACAGATATAATACACTTTGATGGATACAGACAGGGTCCATCTACCCTTACCAGATACAAACCTTATGAACATGTCCCCGGTCTCAATGCAGGTGGATGGCACGATGCTGGTGATTATGACCTGAGGATAGAGTCACAAGCTGGGACAGTAAGGTCACTTTCCATAATATACGAGCTCTTTAAAATTGAATATGACCAGACAACTATCGATCAGGATAAACATCTCGTCATTTTAAACGAACCCGATGGAATCCCTGATATACTTCAGCAAATTGAACACGGGCTTATAACAATAATTAATGGATATAAAAGTCTCGGCAGGTTTTATCGTGGGATTATTTGTCCTACTTTAAAACAGTACGTATTACTTGGTGATGCAAGGTCGATGACGGATAATAAAATTTATAATTCTGACCTGAATGATAAGGAAATTAGGGCAACAGAAAGTCATATCCCCGATGACAGATGGGTATTTACGGAGGAAAACCCCTATCGAGAATTATACGTTGCTGCCTGCCTTGCACAGGCTTATAGAGTAATGAAAAACTATAAACCAAAAATTGCAAATGAATGCCTTGATATTGCAAAAACCGTGTTTGAAAATTATAAAGATGTTGATGGTCGAGCTGTTATCTCCAAAATAGAAGTAGCATCAGAACTATTATTATCGACTGGAGAGGAAAAATATCGTCAGGAAATCATTCAAAGTATGAAAATAATAAAAAAGCACTTTAACAGGATAGGATGGATTGTTTCAAGAATATTACCTTTAATTAATGATAAAGAATTCGAGAAAATAATGAGAAAGACCGTGAAAAAATATAGGATTGAACTTGACAAACAACTAAGTGAAACTCCTTTTGGAATTCCCTTTCATCCACATATATGGGGTGCTGCCTGGGGACTGGAAAATTTAGCTGTAAGATTATACTTTCTCCATAAATCATTTCCTGAAATAATACCAAAGGAACCAGTAGAAAGGACCCTTGATTATCTACTGGGAGTTCATCCAGGTAAAAATACGTCATCACTTGTATCTGGAGTTGGGGTCAAATCTGCAACTATAGCGTACGGCTTTAATCGTGCTGACTGGTCATATATACCAGGAGGAGTAATCTCAGGACCGAATTTGATCAGACCTGATCTTCCCGAATTAAAAGAGTTTCCATACCTCTGGCAGCAATCGGAATACGTAATAGGGGGTGCAGCGTCAAACTTTATATTTCTTATATTCGCAATAAAAGAGTTAAATCAGAAATAAAGCATTTGATTTGTTATTAAAATAAAATTAAATTTGCTTGATTATTTTATAATTGATTCCGGCGTAGCTCAATAGGCAGAGCGGGTGGCTGTTAACCACTAGGTTGTAGGTTCGAGTCCTACCGCCGGAGCTTTCATTTATTTTATCTAACTATCCCTTTTGATCCCCTTAATAAAATTCATAAATGTAAAAGAATAAACTTTTAAGGAAATATTAAACCCATACACTCCTTAAAATATTTTACATTTTACTTGACTTTTGGATTATTTTTTATATAATTACGAAAAATGAGTTACTTTATAGTAAAACTCTGTATTCTAAATAATAAAAGAAGGTATCCTTAAAAAAGTTGAAAGACTCTCCGTGAATATTAACGGTAAAGCAATTGGCGGATTATCTACAGATGGATGAACATACCGTCTATAAACTTGCCCGCTCTGGTCAAATCCCCTCTATCAAAATCGCTGGTCAGTGGAGATTTTTAAATTGCTCCTTCTTGTAATTTTCTTATTTCTTCTACAGCTTTCCACTTTAACTCAAAAGCATTTTGGACCTTTTTACTAATATCAGATCTCACTTTCTTATTTCTATGGATAGGTAAAAGTAATTCTGTCCATCTATCAGCAATGTTAGGAAGAGTAGTTTCAATAAGAACTTTATCTTCTATTTGAAGTTGTACTATTGGATGGGTTAAGAGATAAATAAGGTAATAAGGTGTGATGTCGAAGTCATTTTCTTTCTTAACTACACGAAATATTAAAATTTCTTTTGTTAATAAAACTTTTTTATCAAAAGGTGAAACAAGAGCTACGCTGCCAATTCGATAACTTCCACGTCTGACAAAAAGAAGATCACCCACCTCCAAGTCTATACCCCGCCCCTTCTTTTTCAAATAGATATCTTCTGGAATTAAAGCGGTAGGATTCTTATAAACTTCTAAATTAACAATATCTGCAACCCTTACATAGGGAATAGTCCCTGTTCCCTTATAAATTGCATCAGGTGAACCGTGTCCTTCATAAACTTTCAATATCTCTCGTCTACACAACTCACCTAATGGAATTAACTCGCAATCATTTTCTTTAGCATACTGTTCTATAGTTTTTATATAGGCTCGCCAATAATATCTTGGAACCAATACCTTACGGTTTATCTCATCGTATCTTTTATAAAACAATAGGGAAGTAGGAATAACTTTTTTAGAGGATCTATATTCTCTTAATTTCTTTATTATTAGAGGAATCTCGTCGTCAATCTCATTTGTCCTTTCTTTTGTTATGGGATCGATTTTATAGAGTATTCTACCTGTATGATCGTGACCAACTGTTTTGGCAATTGAAAAGAAAATCTTATGGTTCTCTTTAGGCGCGCTCTTTTCTAAAACTACAACAACTGTCTTTGCGTTATTATGAGGTCTAAAAGTATCATGGGAAAGATCGACTACATGTAGAATTTTATATTGCTGTAAAAATTGTAATATATGTTCGGAGTTCTTTGCGTGAAGATATGTCTCTGGTAAAATAATAGCCATTCTTCCGCCCGGTTTTAATAATTGGATACATCTTTCAATAAAAAGAATTTGTGGAACTTGTTTATCTAATACCTTATCAGTTCTTTCATACTTACCCGTTTTCTTATTTAATTTCCATTTAAAGCCAAGTTCATATTGCTGCAACAACGATTTGCTGGTAATAGGAATTTTTGAACCAAAAGGAGGATTTGTCAAAAGTACATCGAAAGTACCAAGTTTAATCATTTCTCTTTGAATAGGTGGCCATTCTTTAGGATCTACTAAACTATCTGAACAAAAAATGCCTCCTCGGCCATCTCCTACAATTGCCATATAAGCTTTACTTACCTTAGCTAAATCGAATTCTTTATCGATTCCGTAGAAATTTCTTGAGGCAATCTCACTTTTTAAAGCACCTATTTTTTCCTTTGAAAGATGTTTATATTTCTGCTCCACTTTTTTCCAAACATATTCCAAAGCAACTATTAAAAAACCGCCCGAGCCACAAGCAGGATCAATAATTTTTTCGTTTGGTTTGGGATCAAGTAATTCAACACACAACCTAACCACATTTCTAGGCGTGAAAAACTGACCTTTTTCTCCTCTCAATGCTGGTCCTATAAAAACCTCAAAAGCGTCTCCAACAGCATCTTTGTCAGTTCTCAACAAACTATAATTTTGTAACTGGCTTACTACATAAGCAATAGATTTATCATCAAGTAATAGTCTCTCATCTTTCTCAAAAACATCTTGATATTCCTTTTTGACTTTTTCAAATAATTCCTTTATTCTCTCAGCAACTTTTTTGTCTGGCTCTTCTGCCCCAGCCTTGAACTTTAAATCCCTGTAATTATGCATTTCATCGTATATTTTACAGAATATTAGTCGTGTCATTTCTCCTCCAAGTCTTTCTGCTCTTGGAAGATTACTATTAGTGTAAAGATGGTAATAGATAACTTTGAAGATAGACTTTAGATTTTGAGCAGGAATAAGTTCATCACCAGTTTTATACTTTCCAATTTCTTCCCAAGATTGACCTTTTTTGGGGATATTTCTCCATTCAACAAGTTGTGGTGTGTAAGATGGCGGTTTCCTTATAACTCTAAAGTAAGCTATTTCAGTTCCATTGAACCAAACTCCGCCTTCTGCAGGAGTGGGATCGATATAACTTTTGAGTTGTTTTATTCCATCCTTCCTGTCTTTCCTTTTTGTTTCAACAATAAGAAAAATATTATCAAATGTCTTTTTACTATCTATAAAAACTACTATATCTGCTGGACCGATTTTTGTACTTCCTTTTTGAATATAAAATTCTGGAAAAGTTTGAATCTGGTCCTTCGAATACCCATACTCATTTAGGAGCCTTTCAGCAAAGATAAGTTTTGCTTCTACTCTTTCAGGGGTTATTTTTACAAGACGGCCTGATACGGGATCCTTAATATATCCTTCTTTGGTCTCGAACTCTTCAGTCGGCTTAAATTCTTTTTCAGGCATAAATTACACTCCCTCTTAACCTACATGATTTTTACAACTCCCCCAGCGATAAGATTAAATCCTACTGAAACAGCTCTTTTTAATTCCAACTCTTTTATTTTCTCTTCCATAGAAATTTTAAAATTGCGAATCCTTCCATTATGAAGCCTTATTATTGGATCTTTGTCACTTTTTCCTTGTTCTTTAAGTTTTCTAATAATTTCTTCTGCTTTTTTTATTTTAATTGTAGCTGATTGCCTCACACTTTCAATTTGATTATTTACTAATGTATCATTTCTTCTTTTTAATTTTTGCTCTTCTTCTTCACGAATCATTTCAAGATATTCCCCCGCCTCTTTAAATATTCTCTCAAAATCTTTAGTTTCATAAGTTGCAAGATATTCATCATTGAGAGGTTGCGCCTGTACAATTTCACCTAAAAACCAATCGCAAAGTTCATCTACTATATGAACCTTCTCATTTGCTAAATTAACAAGGATTGGTATTAGAATAAGGTCTTTTTTTAAAGCTGTCTTTTCCAATAAATATATAAAAAAGAGATAATTCCCATGGTATTTATTATCTCCTCTTAAGCTAAATTGTGCTGTAGCATGGATTTGTTGTTTATTTTCATCATAAAATCGTTTTATTGCCTTCATAATTGGATGATGAATTGTAATAAATTCTAATGAATCATCTCTACAGGCTTCTTGATCACTAAAAGTCACCAAAAAGCCCCCATCAAAAGACATTTTTCTTTCTATTTCCTTTATATTCTCAGTGCTAGAGGCATACTGCCTAACAAATCTACGAAATCCTTCATCACATTTTAGGACAAATACATTGTCTCTTCCTCTCTTTGGGGGATGTAATGTAGATTTTGGAAAATTTGTTTTAAGGAAAAATTTAAGAAGGAATAAGACCTCATCCGAGGTTATAAATCGCTTTGTTTCCAAAATTCTTGTAACTTCTTGATTAAAATATTCATCTTGTCCTATAAACTTCTGGCATTCTTTCTCAAATTCTTCTAGTTCTTTTTGTCTTCTTTCTATGTTTTCTGCGATTTTTTCAATCTTCTGAACTTTCTGTTCATAAGTAAGTTTTGTGTTAAATATTTCTTTGGTCAATTCTGTTATTTGATCCCCTAGTATAGCATCTAAATCTCCAATATACCTTTCAAACACATTTATTCTTCTATACAAACGGTTTAAAATTTCATCATCTATAGTACCAACCATTGAAAAGTTATAAATAAGAATTTTCTCATGTTGCTGACCATAACGGTCAAGCCTACCAATTCGTTGTTCAACTCTCATTGGATTCCAGGGTAGATCATAGTTAAAAATCACATTACAGAACTCAAAATCCAAACCTTCGCCACCTACCTCTGATGAAAGCAAAATTTTTATTTCGTTCGTTTGGCGAAACTTTTTAATAATTTTCCCACGGTCTTTGGGATGTATGTCACCGTGAATTAAAGCCACTTTTCCTCTATATTCTGTTGAGGTTAATCTTTTCATTAAGTATTCTAATGTTTTCTTAAAAAATGCAAAAACCATTATCTTTGCATTTGGATCTTCTTTGTCTAGTTTTCGCAAAGCTTCTACGAACATATTGAATTTTGTATCAGTATCGCCTACTTTCTGAGCAATTTTTTTTAGTTTCGAAAGGGAAGCTATCTCTCCACTTTCTAATTTCCAAGATGAATCAATATTCATGGAAAGGTCAATCACATCTCCATTGTCTCCAGATGATGTCTTAATAGCCCTTTTTTTAATTATATTATCAAGCCTTTCCTTCATAGCTTGAATACAACTTGCCACCTGTCTTTGAGGCATTATAACAGCAAATGAAATTCCCTGAGAAGAGCCATACTTTGCTGTAAATCGCTCCGAAACAAAGTCGGTTATAGCATTATAGAACTCCATTTCCTCTGGCGTAAACTGCACTCGAATTACCCTTGCTTCCCTAATTGGGAATTGAATTTCAACATCTCTCTTTTTCGTTCTAGTAAAAACATAGGATAGACAATTTAGCTCAATAAGAAGCTTTTGTAGACGAATTGCCTGATCACGGGTTAAATTGTTATTTCTACTTAATAGATCTATTGCTTCTCGATAGAAAGAATTTTTTATAAATTTTTCTCTTTGGGATGTTTCTTCAACTTTTTTAAGTAATTCTAAAGCAGCTTTTGGGTCATATAATCTACGTAATGCATTGTTTATATATTCATTAGGTTCAATGAGCCTATGAAATAAAAGAAAATCTGAAAATTCTTCTGGAATAAGTAAACTAAGAAGATTAAAAAGATCTGGGGTACCTAACTGTAGAGGTGTAGCAGATAAAAATAACATCGCATCTGACAACTCTGATAAAACTTCACCCAGTTCGCTACTTAAAGTTTCAGGGTTTCTCATGTAATGTGCCTCATCAACAATAACGATATCAAAATGTGGACTCACTTCTCTTAACCTTTCTATCATCTTATTCGATCTAAGAGTTTGAAGAGAAATAATGCCTTTCATTTTTTCTGCTTCTCCATATTCTATATATCGCTGTAAGAATTTTATAAAATCATTTCTTGTCAAAATGTCAAAATTTAAGCTAAATCTCTTTTGCATTTCTCTTTCCCATTTAGAAAGTAACATGGAAGGACATACAATCAAAACTCTCGATAACTCTCCTAAACGTGCTGATAATTCTGTAATGATAATGCCTGCTTCAATAGTTTTCCCTAAACCGACTTCATCGGCCAGTAAGAGTCTTTGTTTAAATGTATTAAGTAGTTTAAGTACCGGTTTAAATTGATGAACTTGAAATTCCGTTCTGGAGGCATAAAAGGTATAGAGATTATCAGATAAAGGTTTTTCTAATTTCTTATAAATAAGTGATTGAATAAAACATTCCACATCGGAGAATTCTTTTTCTTTCAATTGTTGTTCTACAGATTTTGGAGGAATAAATTTTTCAAGAGAATCTTCTGGGTAATAGGGGCTAGGTTGACTTGGGTCAACAGAAACAGGATAAAATAATTTACCTTTTGTTTCTTTGGGGTTACCATCGATAATACCTATTTTCCTTCTCAATGCTTTTATTACAACTTTATCTCCTTTAAAAAATTTCGGCTCCACAGTCTATCCTTCCTTAATTAACCCTTCATTATAAAAACTATAGTATTTATTATCTCCTAATATCACATGGTCTAGAACTCTTATTCCTACAAGTTCACAGGCAGAAATTAACCGATTAGTTATTTCAATATCATCTTGACTTGGTTCAGGTTCACCGCTTGGATGATTATGGAGTAGGATAAGGGCAGAAGCTGACTCACTAATTGCCTCCTTTATTACCTCTCTCGGATGGACTATTCCCTTATTTAAAGTGCCTTCTGATATTGTGACATCTTTAATTATTTTGTTTTTACCATCAAGGAGAATGACTTTAAAAATCTCCTTTTTAGCATCCCTCATATAAGGCATAAAATAGTCTACTATGTCTCTGCTCGTCTTGATTTTTATCTTTGTAAGGTTCTTTTCTTTAAGGAATCTTTTACCTATCTCAATAGCAGCTTTTATTTGAGCAATCTTAGCAGTTCCCAAACCTTTAATTTTTTTAAGTTCGGCGACACTTTTAGTATCTATGTTTCTAAAACTCCCAAATTTCTTAATTAACTCTCTCGCCATATCAACCGCACTTTGGCCACTTGACCCTACTCGTAAAAGAATGGCAAGAAGTTCCGTATCAGAAAGTTTATCAGCACCAAATTTTATTAATCGCTCTCGTGGTCGCTCGTCTTCAGGCCAACTATAAATTGCTTTTGGATACTTTTTCTCTTTAGTCATAATTTATCTGTTTTCTCCACTCTTAGAAAATTTGTTCTGTGATATTCTATCCAATGATTTTTCACTTATCCATTTATCGATCACCTCTTTTTTAAACTTCCACTGACCAGCGATTTTGAGGGAGGGGATTTGACCAGAACGAGCTAGCTTATAGATGGTATGTTCATCCATTTGGAGATATTCAGCAACTTGCTTGACCGTCATTATCTCTTTTTCTTTCTCCTTCATAACCTAACCTTTTTATTTTATCAAACCACAAAATATAATAAAATAATACAATATAAACCAAGAGATGTCAACTTTTTGACAATGCAAGGGTTTATGAGTTGATGGGTTGGTGGTTTTTTATCCGACTTGAGATTATTCATTTTCAAAACTTCTATACTCATAACAACTCACAAACTCATTAACTCATTAACTCATTAACTCACTAATCCATTAACCCACTAATTTGCTTGACAAACCGAATTATTTGTTTTATTTTTGTTTCTGTAAATAATAATTTTTTATGACTTACGGAAATGAAATATTTAGAGTTTAAAAATGCGGTTAGGGAGTTCCCCATAATATCATCCACCCATATTTTTAATATCAATAAGGGCACTCGGACTCTTAAAACCCAGTTAGTCGGATGGCAAAAGAAGGGTTTAGTTATCAAATTGAAGAGAGGGCTATACATTTTAAATGAGCGGGACAGGAAACATGAACCGTCCAGAATATTCCTTGCCAATGCCCTATATTCACCATCTTATGTGAGTACAATTTATGCCCTGGGTTACTATGATTTAATTCCTGAAAAGGTGGTTGATGTTACATCAGTTACTACCAAAAAGACTACGAAATTTACAAATCCTTTTGGTACCTTCATTTATCAGCACTTGAAAACCAATTTATTTTTTGGTTTCAAAGAGATTGAAGATGAAAATGGTTTTCCTGTTCTTATTGCAGAGCCAGAAAAGGCAGTGCTTGATTTCATTTACTTAAATTTACAGGATTTTAAAAGTAAAAATGAGGATGTCTTCAGTCTCTCATACAGGTTCCAAAATTTAGATATACTGAGAAGGAGATACCTTGTTGATTTTGCTAAAAAATACGAAAACAAGGAAATGCTTGATGTAGTAGAAAATTTATTAAGCTTTATGAAAGAAGAGAGATAATTTATGCTTGATTTAATAAAGCGAAGTATCAAAGGCATTCCAGACAGTGAGATGAAAGTTCACATCACCAGAGAATTTTTGCAATTACTTATATTAAAGATTATTTCCGATAAAGATTATTTTAAGAATCTCGCCTTTGTTGGGGGAACAGCATTGAGATTTCTTTATAGCCTAAGGAGATTTTCAGAAGACCTCGACTTTTCACTGATTAATAAAGAAGGTTATAAATTTGAGAGTTTTTTGGGAAAAATTACTTATGAATTAGAAAAATATGGCCTTTCTGTAGAGATTAAGAAAAGTGCAAAAGAACCTGTCCAATCCGCCATGGTTAAATTTAAAGATATTTTGTATCTTTTAGGATTATCCAGGCAAAAGGGCCGAAGACTTTCAATTAAGCTTGAAATAGACTCAAATCCACCTGTGGGTTGGAATACAGAGCTTTCTTTAGTGAATAAGCATTTTGTTTTTACAGTCCTACATTTTGATATTCCCTCTCTTTATGCTACAAAGATTCATGCCTGTTTTTTTAGAAAATACATTAAAGGAAGGGACTTTTATGATCTCATATGGTACTTTGGGAAAAAGGCTATGCCTAATTTTGAGCTTCTCAATAATGCCATAGAGCAGACAGAAAAAAAGAGAATGGATTTAAATGCGAAAAATTTTAATGATTTTTTAAAAGAAAGATTAATAGGTATCGATTTTGCAAAAGTAAGGAAAGATGTAGAGAGATTTATAGAGGACAAGAACGAACTCAAATTATTGAACAGGGATGTGATTTTAAAACTTCTGAATAAAGAGTTGATGAGTTTATGAGTTTATGAGTTTAGGAGTTTAGGAGTTAGAGTTGGAGTATTAATAAGAGATGATACAACAACTAATAGTGAATGGAATTATTGCAGGAAGCATTTACGGCTTAGTCGCTATTGGATTCACAATTATTTACCGCACGGTTAAATTTTTTCATTTTGCCCATGGGGTGGTTTATACAATAGGGGCTTACCTTGCTTACACTTTTATTAACTCACTAACCCATCAACTCCCAAACTCATTAACTGTTTATATAACCTCTTTTCTTCTATCCGTAATCCTTGCTGCTATTCTTGGAATCGCTATTGATAGATTAGTCTATTATCCTCTCCGACGGCAGAATGCATCAAATCTGATTTTTCTCCTTGCCTCATTCGGTGTTTTTATCTTTCTTCAGAATCTGATTCAACTCATATACGGGGCACAAATTCTCACGATTAGAACTGGACCCATAAAAGAGGGACACCATTTCCTTGGTGCAGTGATTACCGATATTCAAATCTTAATACTGGTGGTTTCCATCATTCTTATGATACTGCTCTGGTTCTTTATTCAGAAGACAAAACTAGGTAAGGCAATGAGGGCTGTTTCGGATGATCCTTTAGCAGCAAATTTGTCGGTATAAATCCTGAAAAGATAATCATGTCCTCATTTGCTATTGGTTCTGCCCTGGCTGGTGCTGCTGGAATACTTATTTCTTTTGAAACCAATATTGAACCCACCATGGGATTTAGTGCTCTTCTGAAAGGTATTATTGCCTCTATTATTGGTGGGATTGGCAGTATCCCTGGAGCTGTGCTTGGTGGATTCTTTCTTGGACTGGTTGAGAACCTTGGTATCTGGAAGATATCTGCTGGATGGAAGGATTGTATTGCGTTTGTAATACTCATAATCTTTCTATTGATAGGACCATGGGGTTTATTGAGTAATAAAACGGAGAAATTGAGTTTGTGAGTTTGGGAGTTTGTGAGTTTGTGAGTTTGTGAGTTTGGGGGTTTGTGAGTTGGTGAGTTATGGAGTTAGGAGTTAGGAGTTAGGAGTTAGGGAGTTTAGGAGTTTAAGAGTTTAAGAGTTTAGGAGTTAGGGAGTTATGGCGAAAATAGAAAAGTTTGAAGATATTGAGGCCTGGCAAAAGGCAAGAAGTTTAGTTAAAGAAGTTTATAGAGTTTGTGGATTTGAGAGATACAAAAAAGATTATAATCTTATTGATCAAACGAGAAGCTCTGCAATTTCAATTATAGCTAACATTGCAGAAGGTTATGCCAGACGAACAAATAAAGAATTTATAAATTTTCTTGGAATGGCACATGCTTCAGCAGCAGAGCTTCAATCACATCTTTATGTCGCTTTAGATCAGAGGTATATTTCTGATCAGGATTTTAGGATCATTTATTCATTAGCAGATCAAGTTTCTAAAATGATCCAGGGCTTTATTACTTACTTGAAAAACTCCCAAACTCCAAAACTCAAGAACTCTCAACTCAAAAGGAAAAATTAATGGAACATTTACTTCATATATTAGTAATCGCTGGAATATACATCATCTTGACTCTGAGCCTTAATCTCATTGTTGGATATACAGGACTGCCTGCACTGGGTCATGCAGCCTTTTCCTGCATTGGTGCGTATACGTCGAGTCTGCTTGCGCTGTATATTGGGGTATCCCCATGGATAGGATTATTGATAGGGGGATGTTTGGCAGCTCTGTCAGGCATTATAATAGGATATCCTGCAGTACGATTAAAAGGGGATTATCTTGCTCTGGCAACATTCGGGATGGGAGTTATTGTTTACTCCATCGCTAAGAACTGGGTATCCCTTACAAGGGGTCCAATGGGACTTCCCGGAATCCCCGGGTTTTCTATTTTTGGTATCCAGCTATCAGAGATATGGTCTTACCTGCTTCTGGTTTCGGTTTTTGTGGCAATTACCATATTTGTTATTAACAGGATAGTAAATTCTCCATTTGGCAGGATACTTCGGTCTATCAGAGAGGACGAAATTGCCTCAGAGGCTTTAGGAAAAAATACAACCAAATATAAACTCCTGGTTTTTATTATCGGAGCATTCTTTGCTGGTATTGCTGGAAGCCTTTATGCTCACTACATAACCTTTATTGACCCTTCAAGCTTCACTGTTATGGAATCCATAACCATTCTTCTTATGGTTATCTTTGGAGGAATGGGGAGCATATCAGGTTCTATAGTGGGAGCAGTGGTTTTGGTAGTATTTCCTGAACTTTTGAGATTTCTTGGAATGCCGTCTTCAATCGCAGCGCCTATGAGGCAAATGATATATGGATTGTTGCTCGTATCTCTTATGCTTAAAAGACCTCAGGGAATAATGGGGGTTTATAAGTTTAAGTAAGTTTTTGAATTTATGAGTTAATGAGTGATGAGTTATATTTTGCGAATAAAAAATCTTGTTAAGGAGTTTGATGGATTAAGGGCGGTAGATGACCTATCCTTTGATATTAAGAGAAATACTATCACTGCATTGATTGGACCGAATGGTTCAGGTAAGACCACTGTGTTTAACATAATAAGCGGTTTCTTAAAGCCAGAAGGAGGCAAGGTTATTTTTCAACTCAATAACTCATCAACTCATGAACTCACAAAACTTAGTCCTTATAGAATAGCCAGACTGGGTATTTCGCGGACATTTCAGAATATCAGATTATTCCCCCAGATTACGGTAATGGAAAATATGTTACTTTCGACCAGATATGAGAAGGGTGAAGGACTCATACCTGCACTTCTCCAGTCAAAGATCATGAAGGATGAGGAACGGAGAAATAGAGAAAAGGACATGGGATATCTTGAATTGGTAGGTCTTACTGATAAGAAAGATGAGCTTGCACAAAATCTATCGCATGGACAGAGAAGATTGCTTGAGTTAGCACGGGCACTGGCAACAGAAGCAGAACTCTTTTTACTGGATGAACCGACAGCAGGTGTCTTCCCAAATATGAGAATTAAGATTCTGGATGTGCTTGAGAAATTAAAAACCAAAGGCAAGACTATCCTACTCATTGAGCATGATATGAAGGTAGTGACAGGGATTTCCGATAATGTAATTGTGTTGAATTACGGTCAAAAGATTGCTGAAGGGCCTCCAGAGGTGGTAACCAGAGATGAGAGGGTTATAGAAGCCTATCTTGGCAAGAAAAGGAGTTCGGGAGTTGGAGAGTTCAGGAGTTGAGGAGTTAAAAAATGAACTATAATCAAAAAAAATTTGATAATAAATTTCTAACTCAAAAACTCACTAACTCAAAAACACATTTAACTCTTTTAGAAGTAAAAAACTTAACAGTACATTACGGCTCTGTCCTCGCTCTGGATGATATTTCTCTCTCTGTCAATGGGGGAGAAATTGTGGCAATGATAGGTCCGAATGGTGCTGGAAAATCTACAGCTTTAAAGGCAATTTGTGGTCTTGTAAAATCCACATCAGGAGAAATCTTATTTCAGGGAGAAGATATAAATGGCAATCAGCCATATCAACTGGTTGAGAAAGGATTATGCCTTGTGCCAGAAGGAAGACGAGTTTTTACTTCAATGACTGTTTTAGAGAATTTGGAGATGGGAGCTTATACCAGAAATGATAAAAATATTCAGGAAGATATTGATAGAGTATTTACTTTATTTCCTGTTCTCAAGAAAAGACAGAAACAGAGAGCAGGAACATTGAGTAGTGGAGAACAACAGATGCTTGCTATTGGCAGGGCACTGATGCTAAAACCAAAACTGCTTTTATTAGATGAACCATCACTGGGACTTTCTCCAAATTATATGGAAACTGTATTTGAAAAGATAAAAGAAATTAACAAAGAGGGAACTATAATTCTCCTCGTGGAGCAGAATGCCAGGATGGCTCTGGAATATGCTGATAGAGGCTATGTATTTAAAATAGGCAAAATTGCTTTTGAGGATAATGCAAAAAACCTCCTTGAAAATGATGAAATTAAACAGTCATTTTTAGGAGGATAAATTAAGAAAAATATTTATCATACTTTTAAAAAGTAAAGGGAATAGAAAGACACCATAAACTTGTAGATTCAAGTATATAACCAAGGACATTTATATAAATTTTAGTAAGAAGTAGGTGTAGAGGTTTTATCTATTATAATTGAAATAGAATTGGTAGGATGAAGCTTTAACAAGGAAATCTTTTACTGAGCTGAATGATTCTATGCAGTAGAATTCGTCTTCGATTAATCTGTGAGAGGATTCTACATTGGCATTAGCATTGGGGTAATGTGTCCGTAGGATCCCTAATCGGGATAGGTTATGTTTTTTACTTATCTTTGATTCTTTTCCCAAAAATCTCACAGAGAATAGCCAGTCAATGGGGTATGGTCTTATCACTCATTACCCTCAATTTAATCAATTCTATTGTACCATTATATGCATGAAATTTTCAGAAAATGGATAAAAAATATTTTGATTTTTGAAGTATTTTTTATTATACTTAAAAAGTAACATAAGAGAAGTAAATGCGTCAGGTTCATGTTCATAAGGGTAATTCGGGCGGAATTAGGGATTATTTTTTGTATGATCCTTTTCTAACAAATAATAATGAGAAAATGTGATTAAATTTATGAATAATAAACAGTTAACAATTAACGAGCGAAATGAATTAGGTAGCCATGAAGAGCAACTTTTGCTTTTTTCATTAGTACCCCCTAATTTTATGTTAGCCGATCGAAATAGTGGAGGATATGATATGAAAAGATGTTATGAATTGAAGAATTGTGGAATGGACAAGAAGTCCCCAGAAGAAGGTAGTTGTCCAGCCTATGCATCAAGTACAGATTGCTGGTACTATGACTGGGAATCCTTCTGGAAAGAGATGGCAGATGGTCCAGAAAAGGAAGAAGGAAAGAAGGGAATGTTAGCTGACTGCTCTTCTTGTCCGGTGAGAGAAGTACACAAAGAGGAAGTGGATCTGTTCATGTCAAAGGTTCGTCAAGTGTAGAGTGGTTGATCTGAATGTACCGAAGAGTAGCAAATGACGGCTAACAACGCCATGCACCCTGACGCGAATTCCGCTGCGCTCCATTCCCGCCGGTGATGGCGACATTATGTTGCTACGTGTAGCTGATAGGTGCGAGAGAAAATGAAGAGGATGTTGTGGATTCCAATCGCCTACATGGCAGTTTTCGGCGTATTGCTGCTTATTGCCTGGCCCCATCTTGATGCCACGGGAACCATCGGTGTGGTAAGCGTACTCGGAGGCGGCTTAGCCGGCGTGGTCGGCGCATTCGTTGGTGCGGTGGTCGCCCTGCAACGGATAGAAAAGGAGAGCCAGACCAAGATCAAAGAATCTGCCGCCTCCCAAGCCCTGGAGCTCACGAAACTCGAGATTGGCCTACGATTGAAGGAGGGCAAGCAACACCAACTCTTGGCAGCCGCCAAGATCTATCGTGAATTCTACAAGGCTCTCTTCAAACTCTATGACACTAAGAGGTGGCCTAAGGAAATTGAACAGCAAGGGCTCATCAACATTTACGACTTCGGCGGAGGTCATCCATCTGATGCGAAAGGTCAAGACGAAGAGGCCACATAACAATTCACTCCAGCCGACCGCTCGGCTTAGCCTCGCGGCGACTGAGTTAGAGCGTTATGTAAATTATTACAGAAGGAGTTAAAGATGCCAATATATGAAGATTTAAAAAATGAATTACAAGAAATTTCAGAAATATTATCTAAATTTCCTGAATCTATCCAACCTAAAGTTTTTGATATTTTAATAAACAATTTTCTAGGTCGAACAGGAAGTGAAAAAATGAACAAAAAAGAAAATGATATAGACAAAAAAACAAAAGATAAAAAAGGTTCTAAACGGAAAATATCTTCAAAAGAAACCTTCACAATAGTTAAGGATTTAAATTTAATGGGACCAAAAGATAAACCAACTTTTAAAGATTTTTATGGTGGAAAAAAACCAAAATCAAATATAGAATTTAATGTAGTTTCGATTTACTATTTAAAAAAGATACTTAATATAGAAAAGGTAAATCTTAATCATATTTATACTTGCTATAAAGAAGTGGGAAGGAAAATTCCGAGCAATTTAAAGCAGAGCATATATGATACTTCAGGTCCCAAATACGGTTACATTGATGCGAGTAATTCAAATGATCTAAAATTACCCACTACTGGCGAGAACCTCGTTGAGCATGAACTGCCTCGAAAAAAGAAAAAATAGGATATTAAAGTGGATACTAAAATTTTACTTGAAAATATACCTAGTAAGATTCGTGATGAGCTATTTAATGCATTTAATGAAATCTTAAAAAACTATCGTGAACAAAGATGGGAACCATCTGAACTGAATGGCGGAAAACTTTGTGAAATTATTTACACAATACTAAATGGCTATATAAATGGCCAAATTCCTGACAAACCTAAAAAGCCCAATAATTTCGTTGATGCTTGTAGAAAATTAGAATCATCCCCTACGTCTTTTTCACATTCAATAAGAATACAAATACCAAGAATGTTGATAGCTTTATATGAAATTTGAAATAATAGAGGTGTTGGGCATTCTGGAGGCGATGTTAATCCTAATAAAATGGATGCTACAGTTGTTGTTTATATGAGCAAATGGTTAATGGCTGAGTTAATCAGAATATTTTACAAAATTGATTCAGATGAAACACAATTAGCAATCAATAATATTATTGAAACCATTATTCCTGTTGTATGGGAAGTAGATGGAAAGTTAAGAATACTTCACCCTGAATTGAAAATGAAGGATTCTACTTTATTGCTTTTGTATCATTCAAGAAATGGTTTAAGTGAAAAGAAGTTAGTTGAAAATTTAGAACATTCAAACCTGTCTGTGTATCGACGGGATATTTTAACAAAACTTCATAAGAAACGTTTCATAGAATTTAACGAAAAAACCAAAATAGCAAAGATTTCGCCAAAAGGGAGAAATTATGTTGAGAATAATCTTTTAAAAAATTTAACATAACAAAACGCTCCGCCTGACCGCCATTCCGCTGGCATCTTATAGCGGTAGGTGAGATTGGTAGTTAGTAAAAAAGAAGAAAGTAGAAATTGTGAAACTACAAAACCCAATTGATAACACAGGCTATATGCTATTAAAACGACATATAGCCTTAACCGCTAGACGCAACGCCTATTTTGATATCTGAAAATGTTGTGGTGAACTATGACAAATAAAGTAGGTCGTAAAGAGATTGTATACAGAGACAATACTATTGATAGGGAGAATCTTCCACTTCCAATAGTGCTCTACCCTGGATTCTACGGGGCTTTTTTTGGTTTTCGGCAAACAGAAGTTTCTCCCATTATCTTGTGTTCATGCGCGAAAGAGGCAATCGAAAACTATCTGAGGTTCCGGATATCGAAGCCGATTCCACTAAATACAGACCCTGGCAGAATGTTCGTTTTGGATTCTATGTACTTTCCACGAGCTCTAGTTGACATTTTGATGAAGCACAATGTACAAAATAACTATAAAGTAATTAATCACCTTCTATTTGAAAACAATCTTTGTCACGAGTGTAATGGGGTTATCCCAAAATATCGTTACTGTCACGAAATGTATGGAGGCGCATTTAAGCAAAACTATGGGTGGTACATAAATAAACAGGCATACGAATTTGGTATTGAACCGATATCAAACCGTGTACTTCCTGAGGTATGTCCAAGGGAAATACTAGAAATTATCAAGCTCGACCCTATAGAAACACCCAAACGTTATCAGGAATTAGTAGAAACCAACCCTGCTGAGGCAGATAGGTTATGGAAGAAATTTCAAAAACAGAACAGGCGCGTTTGGAATATCATTGAAAACGAGGTAAGACAAAAATTTGGGCATAGAAAAATCGGGGAATCCTGGACTAGCGAAACCATTCTGTATTACATCGTACAGTCTCTTTTCCAAGACATGACTGTTATAAGACACTATCGCTCTGAATTCCTTCAAGGATTAGAACTTGATATATTTATTAAAGAACTAAAAGTAGGTATTGAGTATCAAGGTATACAGCACTTTGAGCCAGTGGATCACTGGGGTGGTATAAAAGCTCTGCAGAAATTAAAGGCACGAGATAAAAAGAAAAGAGATATATGCAAATCTTCGGGCATAGATCTTATCTACTTTAAATATGACGAAGACTTAAGCAATGATTTGGTATTGGCTAAGTTAAAAAAATACATTGAAAAATTTTAAACTTGGCACTGCTTCTAACGGTGAATAAAAGGCTTCGCTATGCTTCACCTAAATTGTCTTCGGCAACTTCTATTATCCGAAAACCTTTATACGCCATTGCTTGTAATGGAATGGAGGTTATAAACCATGATGCATAAAGGGACACGAACTACAGGTGGGAATATGCCTGCAAAACTTAAACAGAAAGTCAATAAACTATTAGACGAATTCGGAACCTTAGTCCAAGGCATTTCACAGGAGCGTCATCTTCAGAGAGCAGTTGTAAGAAGTTTGTTAACTTGTAGCTTAGTAGCGCTTTTGGACAAGAACAACCTTTTCATCCTTGCGCAGCGTCACTTTGGGATGCCGTCCTCTCTATTTATTTATGTTCCTGAAAAGCAACTAACCCCACAGCAAGCATTAGGTAGTGCTCGATGGGAATTTGGCCTTGAGGACCCGTTTCTGATCGTTTTCCCAAGCGCGTTGCTCGAACAAGAGGAAGTACAACGGCGGCCAGCATTAGAGGCAATTGCTGTTGCTCATGTTGATTCCGAATTTCAGAGGGTAATAAAGATGACAAGTCTTATACAAATCAATCCATTATTTGGTCCTGCATCATATAGTGTAGATGAGCGATTAGCTTTCGTACTTATGCCTTTTGCTGAGGATCTAACAAGGGTCTATACTTCCATTATCAAGCCCACGGTTGAGGCGACAGGTTTAGTTTGCCGTCGCGCTGATGATTTCAAAACTAATAAAGCGATAATTCAAGATATTTGGAAAGCAATCTGTGAAGCACGAATCGTTATTGCCGACCTTACTGATTTGAATCCCAATGTGATGTATGAGCTAGGAATTGCACATACAGTTGGTAAAGAGACAATTTTGATCTATCAACGTGGAAGAGGAAAGGATCCCAAGTTCCCATTTGATCTGGCACATATTCGAAGAATACAATACGAGGACAGTGCTACGGGTGGGAAGAAATTAGAAAACGACCTTTCCGATACATTGAAATCTATACTTGAACCAACAGCAGTATCTTAAAATTACCATAAGAATAGCAACGGCGTATACCAGAGTGTATATGGCTTCGGTTTCGCCTCCGTTCAAATTCCTCGCTTTGCTTTAAACTTCGGATATGTCCGGATCGTTATATGACATCTGGCTTCAGTTATTTCACAAAGTAGTGAAGTAAATATGATGATCAATATCGACTATAAAAGCGGAATTAAAACCCTTCTGGATGAGTATAAGGGGGTTCTTAACGAAGAAATTAAAAAGGGATTGGAATGGAGACACAAAATAGAGAGTAGAAAATTGTCCTGTGAAGATCAACAGGAGTTATTGAAAGATGTAATTGCTCAATTACTTGTTCAGGGGAAAAGTGCAAAGGGAGTAGAAATACAGATCAATAACATTAAAGAAGTAATTGGAGAATGGAGTACAAAAAACGTTGAGAAAAACTTGGATACTTTGGGAATGTCAAACAGGAAAATACAGAAGTTGAGAGATATTTTACAGTATTTAAAAAGCAACTCTATTGCTGTTTGGGTAATTAAACTGCATGAAGATAACAATCACATACCTCGTATGGGATTAAAAAGCGATGATGATTTTCTCAAATCCCATGGTTTTTATGAACATTTACCTGTTGACAGGCATACTCAACGTTTTTTATTTAGAACAGGCATAATTCAGTGGTATCTAAAGAAAAATAACGATGATGTGTTAACCTTGTTTTCGGAAACATATGAAAAGAAATATAAATTTTTCCAGAAAATCGTAGTAGCACTTTGTGAAAAGTTCTGTGATGATGTATACATACAGATTCCAGATGTAAAGTTGAGATTAGCAGAAAATCCAGGCATTCTTGACATTGTGATATGGCGTCATTGTGGAGAAGATGAAAATCTGGGTTGTAGAAATATCTGTGGAAATATATCAAGATGTAATGAATGTGTATTTAAGGAGGCTTGTTTATGGCATTTATTGAAATAATCTCGAAGCTCAATGCCTCGCTACCATCATGGTTTGCCCTTATGATTTAGTTCGAAATAAAAATATGGTTACCCTTTATGGACAATTTTCCAACATTGCATTTGAGATTTGGAAATACAATAAATAAGGAAGTATTTGCGCATACGCCCCGTAGTCTCAGTTCTTATTGATTAACATCGGGATTGCCTATGATCCGTGCCTGCTCTCCATTTTACAGGCTCCCAAAGATTCTTACCCTCGTTGGCTTTGTTCCGATTTCTATTATGAAAGACTTTTTATAGTTAAAGAAGGAGAAGAAGTCTTCATTTTAACAGAGCTGGATTTGAATTAAAAAGATAAATCTATTAATGATAAATGTATCTTTTAAAAAAACACACCAGACAGGTGTCATCGTAAGATTGCGTTTTAACTTAGTCGAAACAGGAAAGAGGTATATCTATTCCCACCAATTACCCTAATAAAAATCGATATTTAATTCATTCGCTACTTTTTCCTAAAAATGTAAAATGATTAGGTGGGATTTATTTAATTTTTTGCATTATTATTAAATACTTAAATCCTCTTAAATAGAAATTATACTTTTTAGCTCTTTGATGCCAGATGGGAGTATTTGAAGTCTGATTATGTCTTGCCACACAGACAATATCTACTGGTTTAAAATATTTTTCGAGAATAGAGTACATCTTAAATCCTACTGGTACAAATATTTTCTTTTTTGCTTGATCTCCAATAAGCCAAGCAATATACTTTCCTTTCTTTAAAATTCGATGTGCTTCTTTTGCAACCTTATCTAATTCTTCGAAAAATCTGGGATTTTCACAAGAAATATTACCAATATTGTCTGGGCGGTCATTGTACCTAATGTTGTCTGAATAAGGTGAATCTATAAAAACAAAATCTGCTACCCCGTTCTTTAATGGTAATCTTCTAGCGTCGGCTTGTTTTATATCCTTCCTATAAGGAACAATATCAAAACCTAAAACCTTTCGTTTTTCCTCTTTGCAAACATCAATAGTAGTTCCACTCCCACACATTGGATCTACTACTAATTCACCTTCTTTGGTGTATCTCTGAATTAAATTCCAAATAACGAATGCAGGAGTTACTCCTCTATATTTATTGTCTCCGTGAGGTCTATTACCATAATTTTGTGTTGGATAGTCCCAAAGAGTTGTGGTTTCAAATGGAGGCTTATTATTATTTCTCATTCTCCAGTAATTTTTTTAGATCATCAATGAAATGTTCAAAGAGTTTTACTTTATCACTTTCCTCAACTTCTTCATCAGTTAAAACATAACTTCCATCTAGATCTATCTCAACGATAGCTCTCCCTTTTTTAGGAGGAACTTTTCGTGTTAGAGTTCCATCTTCATCAGGGGTAATGAAGTAAACTTTAACGTGTTCGGTTGCTCTATCCTGTGAAAGTTTAAGCTTCCAATAACCTGTTTGGGCAATCCGTTCTCTCAAGGTCACCTTACTTGAAATAGCAGCCAAAACCTTACAATTCTCTGGATTATAAATAATTATATCAACATCTGGTAGATGCAAGCCAAATTCACCATAATCAATTGCTAAGTTCCTTTTCACTTGACTCAGCTCTTTAGATAAATTTATTGTTCTTTCTAATTTATTTCCATTAACAACTTTTAACCCAAGTTCTTCAACTTCATCAGTAATAATATATTGAACTAACTTTTCTAGATTTTTACCCTTAAATGCTCTCCAGCTTTGTTCATGATCTCCATTTGGGGTAGGATTCTTTAACCAGTCTTGTCTATGAATCTCTTTTGCTTCTTTTAATAATTCCGAAATATGCTTGTATGCGTTTACTCCAAACTTCTTTTTTTTCTTTAAATATAAATTCTTTAAATCTTCGAAATTCATTTTTTACTCCTTTAAGCCAATTATAATATATTCAAAGGGGTAGGCTTCTGAATTTGCTTTATCATTATTAGCAAATCTCCCTGTCTTTTCATCCCTTTTTTGAGGAAGTATTTTTAGGGGGATTTCCCTTTTTATGATTTTATCCAATTTAAACCCTGAATATTGTAAACTCTCTGAAAAAACTTCAGCATTTAAAATGCTTATACCTTTCAATACAGTATTACCAATTACATAGCAACATCGTCCCCCTCTTTTTAAAATCCTATAACTTTCATCAAATACATCTTGCATATCGATAAAAAAAGTCTCGATCTCTTTAGCCATCTTTTTACTCTTTTGCTTCATTTTATCAACGATATTTTTAGCTATAATACTTTTCAATTTTCTCTTTTCTGAAAGCTTGTAAGCAGAACCAATGAACTTTTTTTTATATGCCGTCAAATTATCTGCAAAATCCAACCAGATAGTAGAAAGTTGATGTAAATCAGCGTATTCATAGCTGGTTACATAAGGACTTGAGCTAACAATTAAATCTACACTATTATCCTCAACAGGCTGTTTTTTAGCATCTTGTGCTTTTATGTTTAAATATTTTATTAGATTTTCTCTAACCTCTTGAGGCACTACTTTATAAAATTCTTCATTCCCCTTTTGCATCTTTTTTAAATGTCTTCTAAACACTTCCAATGGATCGGCAGGCTTTTTTTTTAAATCTCTTGTAGGTTTAGTGCTTCCTTGAAGCCATATAGAACAATTCTTTAAAATATGACTAAAAGCTATTAATAAGAAATCTCTTATAATTTCGTCATATTCTTCGTAAATTACCCTCAAAATTTTCCCCAATTCAATTTTGTTTTTTTCATCAAACCAATAATTTATTCTTTCGATATGTCTTTCTGGAATTAATGGAGTAATATCTTTAGAAAATAGTCCAGATAGTCTAATTAAAGTCCGTTCTATTTTCTTTTCTAGATAATTAGGATCAATTGGTGTAGACTTTACCTTTGTCATTAAATAAGCTATTTTATTTATGTCCGTTCCACTTGCTTTAAATCCTCTCGAGATAGCAGTAACAATTGTCGTTCCACTACCCATAAAAGGATCATTAATATGAGCATCTTTAGTAGTTATATATTCATCAATTAACCTTTCTACCAATTGAGGAATAAATTTTGCTGGATATCGATGATAACAATGTGTCCATTTACCTGTATCTTTTGGTTTTAATTCATTAAAGGACCAACTCTTATCAATTTGTAATTCTCTAAAAAGCTGCAAAATATCTGTATGGTTAAAATAATTAACTTGAGATGTTAGCATTTCATTTCGTTTTATTTCGCTCACTAGTTTCACTATACCTATTCCTTTCTATCCATTTATAAATAGCTTTTTTTAAATCTTCAATTGCCACCGACTTTAAAAGAGAGGATTTTTTCTTTCTTTAGCAAGCCTGTAAATAGTCTTTTTGGTCATCTTTAAATAATTAGCAATTTCTTTTATAGTCATAATGTCTGTTTTCATTGCTAATTCCCTATGATAATTCTTTAGAATCTGGATATACTATACAAATCAATTAAAATAAAGTCAAGAAAATTGTATGAAATTTTACAATATTTTCCATTTTAAGGAAATAATAACAAATTAATGAAATATTGATTTTCATTAGGTTAGCAAGTAGGAATAGATATTCCTTTTTGTCCCGGTAATAATCGGGACATAGGCTGACGAAAGCACTTATCTTGAGTAGGCTTTTTACTAAAAAAAGACTTCCTGAAAAATATCTTATCTTTTAAAAACTTTGTAAATTAAAAACTAAAATATTTCTTTCCTTCTCTTAAAAACAAAATATATCTCAATAACAACCAGGGATAAAATCCAAACAATTTCACATAATCCATTTTTTCACTAAAAAAATTTTTATAACTTTGCAACAACTTTACTGGAGGCAGGCTTTATGGGTAAGATTAATTTTTTAGAATATTTAAAAGACAATACAGTTCTCTTCGATGGAGCTATGGGAACAATGCTATATTCTAAGGGAATTTTTATAAACAGATGCTTTGATGAGGTAAACTTAAGCAATCCTGAGCTTGTAAAAGAAATACATAGCGAATATATAAAGGCAGGGGCAGATGCAATCGAAACAAATACTTTCAGTGCAAACAGATATAAACTCGCAAAATTCGGACTTGTAGACAAACTATATGAAATAAATAAAAGAGGAGCAGAGATTGCAAAAGAAGTTGCACAAGATGATACCTGGATTGCAGGATCTATCGGCCCTCTTGGTGTAAAAATAGAACCAATAGGGCCTACACCTATCGATGAGGCAAAAGATGCTTTTAAAGAACAGATAAAAGCACTAATTGATGGTGGCGTAGATTTACTTATTTTTGAAACCTTCTACGATGTAAATGAAATTCTGCAGGCAATCTCTATTGCAAAAGATTTAACTGATATCCCTATTATTGCTCAGATGACAGTGAATGAAGACGGTAATACTCACTATGGGACACCCTCTGAGGTATTTACAAAAAAACTTGAGGAGGCTGGTGCTGATGTAATCGGAATCAATTGTAGTGTTGGTCCTCAACCAATGCTTGAAGTTGTCAAACGGATGCTAAAGGTTACCAAAAAACCTATCTCCGTACAGCCAAATGCCGGAGTCCCAAGGAATGTAGATGGAAGAAACATTTACCTTGTCTCACCTGAGTACATGGCAGAATACGCAAAAAGATACGTCAATATGGGCGCAAAAATTGTAGGTGGTTGTTGCGGTACCACTCCCCAACATATAAAGGAGATGAGAAAAGCAATTCATTCACTAATACCAAGGAAAAGGTTTGTGGAAATTACTGAGGTCAAAAAGGAGATAGCAAGACTGAAGCCTGTACCACTCGAGCAAAGATCAAATTTCGCTAAAAAATTAAAACAGGGGGAATTTGTAACCAGTGTCGAGATGGTACCCCCAAAAGGTATAAACTCAGAAAAGGAAATTGAAAAGGCAAAAAGATTAAAAGAGGCAGGTGTTGATGCAATAAACATTCCCGATGGTCCAAGGGCTCTTGCAAGAATGGGAGCAAGTTACCTTGCAAAAATTTTACAGGATGAAGCAGGGATAGAAACCATACTGCATTATACCTGTAGAGATAAAAATCTCCTTGGGATAATGTCGGATTTACTTGGTCTCCATTCAATAGGAATTAGAAATCTTTTAATAATAACGGGTGATCCACCAAAGATGGGAGATTATCCTGATGCCACAGCAGTATTTGATGTAGATTCAATTGGGCTTGTAAATATAGCTAAAAATTTGAACATGGGAATAGATATTGGTGGAAATTTCATCGGTTCTCAAACTGAATATTTCATCGGTGTCGGAGTCAATCCCGGAGCTGTAGGTCTGGACTATGAACTCGAAAGATTCGGATGGAAAATAAAAGCCGGTGCAGAATTTGCAATTACCCAACCCGTATTCGATCTGGACACATTTTATAATTTCTATAAAAGAATAGAGAATTATAAAATACCAATCATCGCAGGTGTCTGGCCACTTGTAAGCTATAAAAATGCCGAATTCCTGAACAACGAAATACCTGGCATTACCATACCAGACGATATTATGAAAAGAATGAAAAATGCCGAAACTAAAGAGGAAGCTTTAGAAATAGGGCTCCAGGAAGCCATAAAAATAATTAAAAACATCAGAGAAATTGTTCACGGCGTACAGATTTCAATGCCTTTCGGAAGAGTTGAAATCCCAATTAGAATCTTAGAAGAGATTATTTAACATCCCCAAACGAAATATAAAAGTACATAAAAAATAATTCCCGCCAGTAATAGCAATATTGCAGTTTGCATTCCAGGAGAAATTTTAAACTTCCTTCTCTTCTTTTTCTTTACCAATCTGAGGTTTTTTTCTTCAGCCATTTTTACTACCATCTTTTATTGTATTTTTTATCATTTTTAAAAGCTGGCTACTAATATACACAAATAATATCCCTATAAAATATCCTGCGAAAACATCAAGAGGATAATGTACCCCGAGGTAAATCCTGCTAAAACCAACCAATAAGATTATAAGAATAAGCAGAATTTTTATAATAAAATTGAAATGAAAAATAAATGGTACCGTTAAAGCTGTTACATTTGCTGCATGGTTCGATGGGAAACCATATTTACCACCCCTCTTCCCTCTAACTATCGCAGAAGGATACCCATGTGATGGTCTTAATCTTTTTATAGATGGCTTTAATACTCTTGCACAGAAGATGTCTGATAGAGAAACTGATATTATTGTTACTAAGATGGTATATCTAAACCTCTTTCCAAATTTTAAAATACCATAAATTATAAAAAACAGCATAACAGGAATCCAGAAAACCGGGTTTGAAAAAACAGGCATAATAAAATCAAAGAAAGAACTTGATAAGCCTCTATTTATCAGACTAAATAATTTTTTATCTAATAAAATTACTTTACTCATAAAAATTAAAATTCCATTGATTTTAAATTATAAAATATGACAAAGGAAAACAAACTATTTATTACATATTTAACCCACCAGATAGCTTTTTCACTTTTATTTTATCAAAAACAATTTATATTTTTTCAAGTTGACAAACGTTAAAATTTTCAAAAGGAGGAGAAAATGAAATCATATACTAAGTATATCACAGTAAACACCCCCACAAGACGAGCATTTATCAATATAACTCCAGTGGTTGAAAAAGCTGTTGAAGAAAGCGGTGTGAAAGAAGGACTGTGTCTTATTAATGCGATGCACATCACAGCCAGTGTTTTTATTAACGATGATGAAAGAGGTTTACATCAGGACTTTGAAAGATGGCTTGAAGGACTTGCTCCCCATGAACCAATAAGTAGATATATGCACAATCGTACAGGGGAAGATAATGGTGATGCTCACCTGAAAAGAACAATTATGGGCAGAGAAGTTGTCGTTGCTATAACAAACGGTAAACTCGATTTTGGTCCCTGGGAGCAAATCTTTTATGGTGAATTTGATGGCTGTAGACCAAAACGATATTTGATAAAAATAATTGGCGAATAAGTATGAGGCTAAAATGAGTAAAATTAGATTGGGTATTGTAGGCTCAGGTATAGTTGTAAAAGAGTTCCACTATCCAGCACTTAAGGAGCTAACAGACTTATTTGAAATAACTGCTGTAACATCTCGAACAAAGAAAAATGCCGTAGCACTTGCTAAAACGGTAGGCACTGCCCAGGTATTTGATAACATGGAAGAAATGCTCAAATCAGGATTGGTAGATGCTGTTGATCTTGCACTACCTGTTAACTTAAACTATGAATTCATTAAAAATGCTATCAAATACAACGTTCATGTAATTTGCGAGAAACCAGTAGCCCACAACTTAGAATACGGGGAAAAAATTGTTGAGTTATCCCAAAAAACAGATAAAGTAATTTATATAGCTGAAAACTATCGGCATTTTAAATCATTTCACAAGGCTAAAGAATTAATCAAACAGGATAAAATTGGCAATCCATTACACCTGTCATGGATAATCTTTAACGGATTGGATATAAACAACCCATATGCAAAAACTGCTTGGCGCAAGATGCCCAAACACTTAGGTGGATTCATCTCCGATGGAGGTGTACACAATGTAGCATCTATGCGATTGATTCTAGGAGAAATAAAAAATGTTAAAGCTATAACTAAAAATATATCAGGCTATCTCGGTGGATATGACTTCATTACTTCGGTATTTGAATTTGAAAGCGGCGCAACAGGGCATTATACCGTTTTTTATAGTCTAAACAGTGAAGAAGAATTTTTAATATTTGGCGACAGGGGGACACTGAAAATTGGCTATGATTACCTGCAATTCAATGATGATTTAATCAAATTTCCGGAAGAGACCTTTGAAAATTCCTTTAATTATGAATTTATAGACTTTTATAAAATCGTAACCGGGCAGAAACCAAATGACCTTGGTTCCCCCATGGAAGCTTTAAAAGACCTTGAGTTTTTTGAAAAAGCACTGTCAGGTAAAAATAAACAAGAAAGAGAACAATGAAAAAAATTTATCTCGTACCTATAGTTTTAATTTTCCTCTTAACAAAAACTTCAGCTACCGAATTTGTAACTGCATATTCAGATGGCATGATGCTAAACTTCAGAGGAATTGAAAAAGTTTTAAAAGATGAAATGAATTTTATAAAAAGGAGTTAAAAATAATGAAAAATTCTCTGTTCACTATTTCCTTAATGTTTTCATTTATTTTAATGTTTACTCTTTGCTCCAGAAACCCGCTAAAAATTGTTGCCTTCGGTGATTCAATCACTGCAGGAACATACCTCAATGGGAAAAGCTGGGTTTATCACCTAGATAAGCAAAATGACAAAATCACAGTTGTAAATGCAGGCAGAAATGGTAGAAAAACCTCAGACAAACATGAATTAATTCCTGTGATTCAAAATAACAAAGACACCGATATTTTTATGATATTCCTCGGAGTAAATGATCTTAAGGATGGGAATGACTCACTTGTGGAAAATTGTGTAAATAATGTAAGCTGGATGATAGATATGCTAAAGCAATCAATACCCGATGTTAAAATCTATCTTCTATCTCCCTGCGATATAAACCTTGAAACCATGTCTGAATTAAATAAACAGAAAAAATATAATCAGAACACAAAGAATTCTTTATACAAACTGAATAAAGAATATGAAAAGCTTGCAAAAAGAAAGAAAGTAGAATTTATCTCGCTGTTAAAATCAGTATCAACGCAAAATTATACCGATGGATTGCATCCAGATTCAAATGGTCAAACGGAAATAGCAAATACAATCTGGGAAAGATTAAAATGTTGCGTAAAATAGTTGTAATTTCACCTGTATATAACGAAGAGAAGTACTTACTTGAATATTATAAAGCTATAAGAAAGAATTATTTGGGACCCATCCTGTTCGTTGACGATGGGTCTACAGATTTTTCTTCTAAAATTTTAAAAGAAATATGTAATTTAGACACCGACTGCGATTGCATCCGACACCCTTCGAGAAAAGGTTATGGAGCTGCCCTCATAACAGGCTTCAATTATTCTTTAAAAGATAAATTTAACATAGTTGTGACAGTTGATGTAGACCTGCAACATGATCCAAAATATCTACCTGTATTTATCGATAAGCTAAATGAATATGATGTTGTACTTGGTTCACGATACCTGCAGATAGGAAGCTGTCTTAATATACCCAAAGACAGATTAATAATTAATAGGTATATTTCAAGAGTCCTGGAAATAAAGCTTAATAAAAAATTTTCCGATCCCTTTTGTGGATTTCGTGGCTATAAAACCAATTTTCTTAAAAATGCTAATTTAAAAGAAAATAGCTACGGTATAGCTCTTGAAATATTATTTGAAATAGTAAGACAAAAAGTAAATTATGTGGAAATTCCCATTGAGGCTATTTATCATGATATGAATCGAAAATTCCTTGATGGGCTGGACAATCCCAGAAATAGATTATTGTACTATTTAAACATTATACAAAGAAAGCTTGAGGAAATCTATGAAAAGCAGAATAATGATAATAAGTCCACATCCAGATGATGCCGAACTGGGAATGGGAGGAAGTATTATTAAATTTATAGATCAGGGGCATGAGGTAATTGTAGTTGATATGACCAGTGGAGAGCCAACCCCCTGTGGCACCCCGAAAAAAGGAAGAAGGAGACAATGGAAGCTTCAAAGATTCTCGGTCTAAAACGGAGAATCAATCTTGGACTTGAGAACAGGTATCTTATAGACTCTAAAGAAACCAGAATAAAAGTTGCCGAACAAATAAGAATTTTCAAACCGGATATATTATTTTGCCCTTACTATCAGGACGCACACCCGGATCACATAGCAACCCATTCAATAGTAAAAAGTGCAAGATTTTACTCAAAATATACCAGAACCGATATGAGTGGTGAACCACATTATGCATCTAATTTAATTTTCTATTTTTGCACTCATCTAAGAATAAATCATCCATTCAGTTTCTTGATTGATATTTCAAAATATTTTTCCAAAAAAATAAAATCAGTCGCCTGCTACCGGTCACAATTTATAGAAAATATAAAAAACAGGGGCATATTCAGGTCAATATCTTCACAAAACAGTTACTGGGGATCTTTAATCAGAGCAAAGTTTGCTGAAGCTTTCTATTCCGAGGAAGCGCTCAAAATAGAAGATATTGACACAATCTTATGAAGAAAAAACTTCTTAAACCGCCCGATAACGACAAATCAATCTTAATGATCCCTGAATACAATATGATAAAAAACTGGTTAGCTAACTATGATAGAATAATAACAAGCCATCAGCCATACTTCTTCAATCCAGGTGTCTCACTGAAATTTTTATTTTTAGACCTTATAGAAGCTAAAAATAAGAAAATTATATTCCTTGACACTGATACAATTAAACTCGTCGTCAAAATACCAATAGATCAAACTAATACAATTGCGTTCACACTGGTAAATAGTCAGGAAATAATGGATAACTTCAAAACACCTGATATCTCATATATAAAAAAATTCCTGGTGGAAATTGAAGAGATACTTGAAAATCACACAAGTATATATAACTTCTATATCAACAATTTTAAAAGATTTAAAAATATATTTATTGAAAATTCAAAAAAATACTCGTTTTTAAAAGATGTCCTTGTCGAATCATTTCTTGAATATTACAGGATAAATCTACCTGTAGAATTTTTTAGCAATATAATTAAAAACCCTGGCTACGAAAACTTTACTGAATATATAATAAAAAACCATAATTCCTTCAGAAAGATTTTTAATGAATCATTAGATATATATAAAAAAGAATACAGGTTCAGATTTAAAAATTTTCCTTATCCAAAGCTTGATGAAAATGAGTTGCCTTTCTGGATTTTAAAAGGAAATAATAGGCAGAGATGCTTTATAAAGGACATTGATAAAGATGTAATTTTACTACCCAGAAGTGTTCTTATAACAACCTACATGAGATTATATATAACAGATATTTTCATCCATGGAACAGGCGGAGCAAATTATGAACCTCTACACGACTGGATCATCACTAAATTCTTCAAATTTTCGCCTAAACCATACTGCATTATTAGTGGCACCTTCTACATCAGTAATATTCCTTTTCGGGACATACCCTACTTCCTTATTAGTCCCGAAGAAATTAGATCTACCCTATCTTCAGTGATAAAGGAATCCAACCACTAAATAAATAATATCACCGCTTAATAAAATTAAATTGAAGATATAATTCAAATAGGTATAATTAATAATCGAATGTGAATTTGATAAAAACTGAATAATTGGAGACTAACATGAAAAAATATATATGTAAATATTACTTTACCATTACTTCTAACCGTTTTTTATTTTGCCGAAGAAATAGATGCCATTGTAGCTCACAAGACTGCAGTGGGAATTATACATCTATTCAAGAGGCACTTAACGAAGCTCCTTCAAATACCGATGATTATTATGTAATCCTTATTAAAAATGGAATATATGAGGAAAAAATATTCATCGAACGAAGCAAAATTATTTTAATTGGAGAAGGTAGAGAAGGTACTATTATAACACAATCTATTGCCAGAGCATACTGGAAGCAGGAACACAATTCTGATTGGGGTGCAGCCACCATTAATATAAAAAAACAAAGAGTATCCACCCTTGTAAATAGTTTCCAAAATTCCGGATCATATAAATACATTTTCAATGCGTATAAGAAAAATCTTAATAGTGGCATATACCTTGTATCTATTAACACTGAGATGGGCACAAAAAGCATTAAAATTCCATTTATAAAATAGGAGGGGTAAAATGCCAAGGAATCTATCAATCATTTTTATTTTAACTTTTTTCTTAAACCTCCTAGTTGGGAATGAGATAATCATTCAAGAATATGAAACTGGCTTTTGTTCTGTCGACGGCTCCATTCAGACAAGTGTCCGAGGATATACAGGTGATGGATACGCCGATACCGATAGAGGCATTGGGAAAAGCGTCAGTTGGAGTGTATATATAACAAAGGCAGGGACGTATTATCTTAAATGGAGATATGGCAATGGCGGTGGCAGTGGTGATCGTCCGGCCAAGCTACTTATAAATTTGCAAATAGCGATTGATACCGTGAACTTTGCCCATACCGGCACCTGGGATAACTGGACTATATCAGATAGCGTAAGTGTAACCTTAACAGAAGGCTACAACAATATAAGACTGGAGGCATACTCCCAAGATGGACTTGCAAATATTGACTACATCTCAATTTCTGGCGAAGGTGTACAACCAATCGATTGTGTAAATATCTATACATTGAAAGTTAGCCAGAATATTGAAGAAGGTGGTATAGTATCATATGAACCGGTCAGGGATTATTATGAAGAAGGGACAATGATCATATTAACTGCTATTCCAAACCCGGGATACTTTTTCCAGAGCTGGTCGGGTGATGTAACTTCTGCTGATAGTATTTTTTCTTTTAAAATAAACAAAAATGTCACTGTTGAAGCAATTTTTCTGCCTATCGGGACAAAACCCGACCCTGAATTAGTCGGTTATGCGACAGTACAGGATGACAATGGTACCCCATACTATACCATCGGAGGCATGTTGGGAGATAGTGTATTTGTCAATAGTATTGATCAACTCGAGTACTATCTATCACACCCTGATCCCTATATTGTATCATTCTCTGAACATTTTATAGGTGAAGGAGAAATATCTGTATCATCAAACAAAACTATAATAGGTATCGGTGATAATGCACACCTTGAGGGGATTGGTCTTTCAATAAACAGAGCTCGAAACGTAATTATAAAAAATATAAAGGTCTCCCATGTCCATCCAAAAGATGCGGTTGAAATTAATGGTGCATCTAAAAACATCTGGATTCATAAATGCAAATTCTTCTCAGATAGAGAACATGATAAGGATTATTATGATGGTCTGCTTGATATAAAAAACCAGTCATCATTCATAACGGTTTCCTGGTGCAAATTCCATGACCACTATAAAACCATTCTTATTAGTTCTGGAGATCAGCAGGTAGCTGATACCTTAATAAGAGTCACTTTCCACCATAATTATTTTTATAATTGTGAATCAAGACTACCATCGATAAGATTTGGGAAAGCCCATATATTTAATAATTATTATAAAAACTGTGGTACGGCAATTAATTCCAGGATGGGTGCATGCGTAAGAATTGAGAGGAATTACTTTTTTAACGTAGGAACAGCTGTAATGATGGCATATAGTCCAAAAAAAGGTACCGTAGAATTAATAGATAATTATTTTGGAAACAGCAACTATTCTTCAACACCATCATGTCAACTCGAAGTGCCATACGAGTATGAACACATACTCGACAATACAGAGGATATTCCAGCTTTAATTGTAGGTGATGTGGCAATTGATGATAATAATACAACCATGTTGAAACAATTAGAATTAAATGCCTACCCGAATCCCTTTAATAAGAATTTAAAAATAGAATATACTGTTCCTGAACAAATATTTGTAAAAATTGAAATCTATGATATTCTAGGTAGAAAAATTATGGATATCGTTAATGGAAAAAGGAATGCAGGAAAATATACACATATATGGAATGGTAAGAATTATTATGGCAAAGAAATAGAATCAGGAATTTACTTTATTATTTTAAACACAAACAAAAACAAAATCTATAGGAAGGTACTCTTTATAAAATAGCCCTCAAATAATAAAAACATTAATTATAAAAGGGGTCATCGATTATCTATGCCTTTTCTAAAATTTTAAGAGCTTCTTTACATCTATTCTTAATTATATTCCACTTGTGTGCCGATATATCCTCCTTTTTTGCTATCCAGGTACCGCCCACAGCCAGTACAACATTGCAAGACAGATAATCTTTCAAATTACCAGTATTTATGCCACCAGTGGGAATGAATTTAACCCCTGTATGCTTATAGGGAGCTGACATACTTTTTAAATAATTCACACCACCTGCTACCTCAGCGGGAAAAAACTTTAAAATGTTCAAACCATAACTTAAAGCTAACTCTACATCTGATGGAGTCATAACCCCGGGCATAAAATTAAATCCCAGCTTCAAAGCTTCCTCCACAACATTTCTGTTTAAACCAGGTGCCACAGCAAAGGAAGCACCACTATCAATTGCCCTCTTTAAGTTATCCACTGTTAGAACCGTCCCAGCACCAATAATCATCTCTGATCTTTCCCTCTTCAATATTTCAATAACCTTTCCTGCTGCGGCAGTTCTAAAAGTAATCTCTATGATTGGCAATCCTCCCTCAATAAGACTATCCGCAAGCGTAAGTGCATCATCTGCATTTTCAATCGCTATCACGGGTACTATTCTGTATTTTTCAATTTGCTCTTTAATATTCATTTCGCCTCCATTAACTTTTCATATCTTTCAATTTCTTCGTAAAATTTAACAGGTTTTAATTCGCTTAAAAAGTAATTATTTCTCGCAAAAAACCTTCTGATATCCTGGCATAAATCGCATTTATCGAGGTATTCATTTTTTGCTTTATAATTGTACTCAGTAGTAGCTGTCCGATACAGCCCTCTTACACCCTCTTCTAACAGAATATTAACAAGGGGATACTTATTTCTATAAAATCCATAATCTATGTCATTAAAATCTAGCCCAATTCCAGCACATAAACCCGGTATATAATTTCCATACAAATCTATATGAAAATGAGTTGTATTTAAAAGTTCTATACAGGGGCCTGATTTTTCAAGTATTTGATTTACTGAAAAACTTTTCATGTATCTCTTAAAAGTAATCCCTGCTCTACCCAGCATTTTAATCCAGTATCTCTCAGGCAATTTCATTATATAGTCCCTACCATAGAATTTTTCAAAATCTTGGAGTGAATGTTTTCCATATCCCAATTTCTCAATTTCATAATAAAACTCTATAATCCATGGTAGTATCCTTATACCCACATGATCACAAGCAATTATTAACTCCCTGACTCTTTCCAGAGGAATATATTCATTATGAAATGGACTTATTGAAATTAGAATTGTATCAACTCCAGTATCTTTTAATCCCTTTAAGATATCATAATCTCTATCAACTCCCCTAAACCATGATGCATTGGTTTCAACATATTCAACAGAAATCCCCTCCTTCTTTGCAACTTTTAAAACCCTATACAAACTTTCAGGATTCAAAAAAGGTTCCCCACCTCCAATATGCACATAATTACAACCCAAATCCTTTATTTTTCTAAATACCTTTATTTCCATTTCAATGGTCATAAAATCTTTCTCTCTAAAAGGAGATGAATTATATAAGCAATGTGCACACTGAGATAAACAGCTGTAATTTGTTATTATGCCACCAGATGTAAGGTTTTTTATTCTCATAAATACTCAGAATTTCAAAGAGAAATTTAATTTAATAGTCATAAAAGTAAGAAATAACATACTTAATATATTTTTATAGTGACAAAAACAATACATTTCGATAAATTCATCAGATTAATTTTATTTTTAAAGTTGAAAATAGAAAAATTGCAAAAAAGGAGGTGAAAAATGTCAGTTAATGTTGTAATAGGAAAGGAAGAATATTTTAAAGGTATTAAAAAGATCCAATACGAGGGACCCGATTCTAAAAATCCATTAGCATTTAAATACTATGATGAGAACAGGGTTGTTGCTGGTAAACCAATGAAAGACCATTTCAAATTTGCTATTGCCTATTGGCATTCATTCTGCGGGCAGGGACTTGACATGTTCGGAGCTCCAACCAAAGATCTTCCATGGAACCAGGCTTCCAGTCCAATGGAAGCAGCTAAAAAGAAACTTGATGCTGCGTTTGAATTCATTACAAAGCTCGGTGTGCATTACTATTGTTTCCATGATCGGGACCTGGCTCCTGAGGGAGAAAACTTGAAAGAAACAGAAAAAAATCTTAAGGAAATGGTTAAAATAGCAAAGGAAAAGCAGGAAGCCTCTGGTGTAAAACTTCTCTGGGGTACGGCAAATCTTTTTAGCCACCCGAGATATATGAATGGAGCCGCAACTAATCCCGATTTTCGCGTAGTAGCCCATGCAGCATCACAAGTACAAATGGCAATTGACGCAACAATAGAACTCGATGGCGAAAATTATGTCTTCTGGGGTGGTAGAGAAGGCTATGATACACTTCATAATACCGACATCAAAAGAGAACTCGACCATCTTGCAATTTTTCTCCAGAAAGTAAGGGATTATGGGCGCACAGCTGGTTTCAAAGGACACTTTCTAATAGAACCAAAACCAAAAGAACCAACAAAACACCAATACGACTATGATGTGTCAACTGTCATTGGATTTATTAAACAAAATGGCCTCGAAAAAGATTTTAGATTAAACATTGAAAACAATCACGCAACCCTTGCAATGCATACATTTACCCATGAAGTACTTCTTGCCTGTGAACATGATCTTCTTGGTGGACTCGATATAAACCAGGGCGACCTATTCCTGGGTTGGGATACCGATGAATTCCTGCATGATTTATATCAGGCTACAGAATTAATGCTTATACTATTACAGCACGGTGGAATGAAAGTGGGTGGTATGAATTTCGATGCTAAAACAAGAAGAAACTCAACTGACCTTGAAGACCTGTTTATCGCTCATATCTCATCGATGGATACCCTTGCAAGAGGACTTTTAATCGCTAATGAAATCCTTGAGAAATCAGACTATCTAAAAATGAGAAAAGAGAGATATGCAAGCTTTGATTCTGGCGATGGTGCAAAATTTGAAAAAGGTGAACTCAGCCTACCAGAGATCGCAAAACTGGCTTATGAATATGGCGAGCCTGAACTAATAAGCGGGAAACAGGAGCTGTTCGAGGCTTTAATAAACATGTATATTAAATAGGATCACCCTTAAAAAATATAGGGGGTTAAAATGAAATTATTCGCTGGACTAGATGTGTCAACACAGGGTTGTAAACTGGTAATAATAGATACAGATTTATCCAAAGTGGTATTCGTTACAAACATTAATTACGATAATGATCTTCCACAATATAACACTAAAAATGGAGTAATACAGGGATTACCAGAGGGATGTTCAGAATCAGACCCAAATATGTGGATCGATGCAGTGAATATGACTTTTCAGAGAGCAAAAGAAGCTGGAATAACTATGAACGAAATTAGATGCATTTCTGTCAGTGGACAACAGCATGGACTGGTTGCACTTGATAAGGATGGAAATCTTTCCAGACCCAGGTCAAAGCTGTGGAACGATTTCTCAACACTTGAAGAGTGCGAAATACTTACCGAGAAGGTCGGTGGTCTGGAAGAAATGATAAAAGAAGTTGGAAACAGTCAGAGGACGGGCTATACAGCCTCTAAAATATTCCATATGGTAAGACATGAACCGGAAAACTTTAGGAAGTCCACAATACTATTTCTGGTTCACAATTTTATAAATTATTATCTAACAGGTGGCGTAGCGGTGATGGAACCTGGTGATACATCCGGCACTGCTTTATGGAATCCTGCTACAGGTAAATGGTCTGATAAAGTAATAAACGCTATCTCACCAGACCTGAAGGAAAAGCTCCCACCTGTAAAACCTTCCGATCAGACAATTGGAAATATATCAAAGGAACTCGTTGTAAAATTTGGATTTTCACCTAATTGCAGGATAGATGCAGGTTCAGGCGATAACATGTATGGTGCAATAGGCACAGGTAATGTTGAGCCAGGAATAGTGACTGTAAGCCTCGGAACAAGTGGTACAGCTTATACCTTTATGGAAAAGCCCTATATCGACCCTACAGGAGAAATAGCCGCCTTTTGTGACAGCACAGGACATTATCTTCCACTATTATGTGTATCCAATATGGCAAATGGTTATAACGAAATAATTGAAACACAAAAGATAAACCATGATGAGTTCGATGAACTTGTTAATAAAACAAAACCCGGTAATAATGGAAAAGTATTAATACCCTGGTATATGGGTGAAAGAACTCCAGATGTACCACTTGCTTCTCCAATTTATATGGGATTTAAATTATCAGAGTTCACTATTGAAAATCTATGCCGTGCAGTTCTGGAAGGTCATGTATTGAATCTCTACGATGGTTTTAAGAGAATGCCAGTCGAAGTGAAAGAAATAAGACTCACAGGTGGATTATCGCGATCCCACTCCTGGTGCCAGATGATCGCAGACATTTTTGAAGCAGAGACTGTTCCCGTCGAGGGAGAAGGAGCTGCTCTCGGCGCTGCACTACATGCCGCATGGGTCTGGACAAAAGAGAATGAAAAACCTATATCTATCAAAGAAATTGTAAAACCTTTTGTAAAATTCGATGAATCCAGAAGGAAGAAACCTATAAATGAAAATATCCCAGTATATCGAATTATGAAGGATTTATTCAGCTCACTGAGTAAAAGAGTGCGAGGGCTAGAAGCCGAAGACCCGTTTAGACTAAGAGCCAAGCTGGTTAGGAGCTAAATAACAAGTTCAACGTATAAAAAGCCCCCAAATTCTGGGTGCTTTCTTATTTTTTAATAAATATCAAAGAAAACCGTACAAATGTTAATCTAAATCAATTCTTATTATATTAATTGATAATGGAGATATGGTTACAACACTACTTCTCACATCTATAATTTTTTCCTTTATATCCACCCTCATTGGTTTTCCTGGCTCATTATATGCCATCGGGTCGTCATTCTGTATATACCAGACTTTAGCCTCTTTTTTAATTTCCCTATCTCCAAGATTTATCGTTACTTCTTTCTCATTAAATGTTGGATTTACTATACCTATTGTGAGGTATTTTCTATTTTTACCAAGTGCTGCAAAAACATCAAGCTTATCATCATTGCACTTAATTCCAACGGGGACTTTACCAAAAACATTTCGATAAAGTTTTAAGACAATCCCCGTAGCTGCAAATGTTGCGTTCGTCTTCGTTGTCTTTATACAACCGATAACATTTACTGTCTGAGCATAATTTGCCATATAATATACATCATTGTTTCTGAAAAACTCATGAAGTGCTCTTGCCACACCCAAAGCATCTTTCATATGGTATCGACACCCAAGCTCACCATATATATAATCCCCATACCAGTAGTTCCATTCGTCCATAGCTATCATAATCTTTTTCCCACCCAGTATATCTTTATAGTATTTCCTGTATTGCTCAGCCACTCTTCTGATATTATCTGCAAGCTGGCTTGCATGTTCTATAACGTCTTTCTTCTCCTTACAATATATATGCTCACTCATCAAATCCATAAATTTATTACATGTTCTTAGCATTCCCTCAGTCCATTCACCTACATTCCCCACAGCCACAAGCTCTGCCTCCGGATCAACTGACCACATTGCTTTGGCTACAGCAATGTGCTTCAATAAATATTTCTCCAGCGGCATGTGTCCAAGTTGCCATGAGCCATACATCTCGTTACCAACAGCCCAGTACCTTACATTATAAGGGTTCAAATGGCCATTCTTTGCCCTCAGCTTTCCAAAATAAGTGCTGGTATCTCCATTTATATATTCCACCTCCTCCACCACCTCTTCTGGTGTACCAAGACCTGTATTCACTGCAACGTAAGGTTCTGCATTCAATATTTCCATCAGTTCCATAAACTCGTGTATTCCAACATCATTTGGTTCAATACCTCTCCAGGCTGGATTTTTTCTTGGAGGTCTTTTATCTCTATTCCCAATTCCATCTTTCCAGTTATAACCACTCACAAAATTTCCACCCGGCCATCTATATACTGGTGCATTAAGTTCTTTCAACAGATCTACAACATCTCTTCTCCAACCATTTATATTGTCAGCTGGCATCAGTGAAAGAGTCCCTATTTTAAACCAACCTTTACCATTCGATATAATTTCAACTTTTACGTTATCATCAGAAGCTGGAGATATGAAGGAAAAATCATATTTAACCCATCTATCACTGATTTTTTTGAAAGCTTCCTCAATTTTCTCGCCATTTGAATAAACAAATCTTACAATAACTGGTTTAGCTTTCTTATCCCCACATAAGTAAATATATCCTTTGTACTTCCTCCCTTCGACCAATGCTATTTCATACTGCCGAATACCCCTTTCCTTCTTATCACCATCAAGTATCACTTTTGGACTATGTTTACCTGTAAACGGCTTAACAGTATCCATCATTACCGTTCCTTTTGGACCAATTACTTCCCATGGAGAAGCTCCCATAAACCTGAACTTACCTGCATTCCAGAATGGATCCTCGTCATATCTCCATGGATTATATTCATCTTTAATGGGATAATAAAATTTCCTATCCTGGATCATTTCTGCCCATATTCCATTGTAGATACAATTTCCCAGGTGTTCAATGAACTGTCCATAAATGTACTTTGATATTTCCCCTTTTTCTTCTTCTAAATTAATATTTACTTTAACCTCTGGAATAATGAAACTAAACAGTCCAATTAAAATAATTAATACACTTAATGTTTTTCTCATCTTTTGTCCCCCCAATGCCAGTTATTGGTTTAATAAATTAACCTGTTTGCCACATAAAATTCATCTAATTATCACCAATCAAATTAGATTGCATGCTTCCATTTAATATTTTAATATTAAAAATCCATCTCATTTCAAATACAATATCTTTTTTATCTCCCTCAACTCAATATTCTTTAACATACAAAAATATAATCCACTTTCAACAGTCTCACCTCTAAAATTACTACCATCCCAGATTACAATATACTCCCCGGGAAAAACTTCTCCGGAAAATAAATTTTTTACCCTCTTCCCGGTAATATCAAAAATTTCAAGTTCGATATTTGTTTTAATCGACACTTCGAATTTTATATATGTTTTTTTATTAAAGGGATTCGGAAAGTTTTGAATCAACTTAATTTCATAGGAATTTCCATTTTGTAGTCTTATAAAGCTTAAAGAAGGTGTTTTAAACAGACTAAATTTGGTATAAGTAGTATCTATTCCATCAGTTGCTAATACCCTCCAGTGGTAGGTTGTATTATATTCCAGTATACCTGAACCATCAAATGAATATTCAGTTCCATTTATTCCAGTCATCATTGTATCAATATTAGAACCACTGATATTCAATATATACTCAACACTATCCCTATCCGGATCAATTGCCTCCGTCCAACTAAAATAAACATTCATGGATGGTAACGTCATCCCATAGACTGGAAATTTTAATGAAAAAGGAGAAGGAGCATAGTTTATTATAATGTTGGTTTCTTCTGCATCAAATGAAAACCTATTTGTAGTTAACCCTTTCCCATCTATCCATATTTCAAAACCAACTTCTGCAGCAACAAAATACCAATCAGAATACATATATCCACGACTTGTAGCATCTCTAATAAAATCTAAAAGATCAATATCCAAGGTATCTATTGGATTTACAGTCTTATATGCTATGTAATTCCATCCTGCCCAATTTTCTCTCCTGGCAAAATACAAATCCCATTTATGATCTGCAATATCAACCGAAGTAACTTTAGTTCCACTAGGACCAGCACCACCGCCATAGTCTATCCAAATCATTAATTCTGCATCATACTTTTTATCAGATCCAGACCAAATTTCATCCTTATCAAACCATCCATCAAATGCAGCATTCCAAGTACCATCTACATATCTGGTATCTATTATCCATGTAATTGGAGCTTCTTTTATTTTCTTTATTTGAATAGATAAAGGATTATTCTTTCCTGTACAACTTCCCCAATGACAGCCCTTAAAAATTGCAGGATAGGCTGCAGGGGTACCTCCCGTATTATTATGCTCGGAATAAATGACCCTAAAATAAGTGCTATCCTCATAGAACTTAACGCACTGCTTCGTCTTCGCACCCCAGACATTGTTCATTATAATGTATTCACCACCCATTACTGGTATCGCTGTTTGCTCTCCATCACTACAAAGTTGAATTTGAGCACTGAGCAAATTATTACAAAGAAAAATTAAGCTAAATATTTCTATATTTGTTAATAACTTTACTCATTCACCATAAACACTTTTAGAGACCTCTTGAAATTAACCCCATCTATTTTTAAAAAGTAAACACCTGTTGGAATCGAATTATCAGAAATTTTTATATTATAATTCATTCTTAAATCATTTTTTATTACGGTACTATAAAATAATTCCTGCCCAAGTAAATTATACAATTTAATTTCTAATTTACCTGTATATCCATTTTGTATTACCAGATTCATATCATTAACTGAAGGATTAGGGTATACAAAAATACTCTCATCTGGCATTTTATAATTCATCTTTATACCAGTTTGTTTACCAATTAATTTAGCGGTTCCAAACAAGTCGGCATTTATCCAATGATTATTCGAGTCCTCTCTTGCAACCCAGACAGAACCAAAAAAATTATCTCTCTTTTTAGGGAACTCATTAGGATCATCATTTTCACAGTATGCCACCGATAAACCGAATATTTTCCCTTCGCACAGCTTCACCCTCGAATCTTCAGGATTAGAATGTTCATAAGTATCATCATACACTTTTAATGAGAATTCTCTTGTGTACAGATTCCCTTGCCTTCTCAATGCAAATTCAGGAAAATGATCTGCATAATTGGGATCTTCTCTATGACTCCAGTCTGTACCTGCAATATCAGAAACAACTTTTTCATAATTAACACCACCATCATCAGGAAATTTTGAAAATATGTGATACGCAAAAGCGTTTTCTGCATTTGTTCCCCACTCTTCGCCAAAAGAACCTATGCCATCAAAAACATGTAATCCACCAGATTTATCTTCATCAATAAAAACCTCCAGTACATCGTAATTATAGATGCCCTGGACATTGTTTAAATCCAATCCTCCTACAGCTATATCATCATAAATCTCAACCAAGAAATATAGTAAATTTTCCTCCTCAGACCACATTATTTTATATCGACCCCAGTAGTCAGAGGAATCAACCTCAGCATTATATGGCATCCACACCTGATCAATCGGCTGCCATTTTGCATTTCTCCAGCACTCATCGTTCCCATAGCCATCAACTATCGGTGGCATACTAGCCATATATACCATAACTGTATCATCCTGAGCAGAAAACACTACCGCACTAAACAACGCTAAGATAAATAAAATTTTTCCCAAATTCATATCATTTACTCCAATAAATTTTCACTGCAATAGTAATTTCATATAACATACTTAATGAACTAAAAGATCATTTACTGCATTAGCTAGAAAGATATATACAGAGCAGGTACTAATCACATACTCATTTTCTCCCCATAAAAATGGCCAGTCCTCTTTATTTTCAGGAAAATCAGGTTTTAGCATTAAAACTCCAGGGACAACCCCTCCGGCAATAAAGGAAAAATCCGCTCTATTACCACCATAAGCTACTTTCTTCGATTTTACTCCAACAGCTGAAACAAATGAAAGATTTGAATATGGATGCATTCCAAGAACATAATTCAAAGATCGGATAGTATAATTTGGGGATAATAAATCCGGAAAAGCTTTATAAACATGATAGCAGGTAGTTCCCCACTCCATTAGTTCATGATTTCCTGCCCAGGGTCTAAAACCAATTAGTACACCAAAAGGATTTTCTTCTTTAAAATCTTCGCAATACCTACTAAACTTCTCAATATATGATATAAGCTTTTCTTTATATTCACCACTAAAAAAAGGTATAGCTCTAACTGCTATCCCTATATTTGAATTCAATGCTGAGTCAAGAGCTACCCATACCAATTTTTCAAATCTATCAAGATATTGCTTATCCTCTGTGGTCTTATATAACTCAAAAGCAGCCCTTAGTTCATTATTTATCATATATATCCTGTATCTCCTATACCATGGATGTGGAGATTCTGAAATGACATCCCATCCCGTTTCTTCATGCTGACTTATCCATGCACTTTTTGCAATACTTATACATTGTGCTGCTAATTCATCATTGAAATCCTTTAATGCTCTATAAGCAGCAGCTAAAGCAGCTATTGTATGGTAATTTAATGCTGGGTCTTTATTTGTAAAAACCCATCTATCATCCATATTCCCGCTTCTATTACATTTAACTTCACCAGGCGCAAGAGTTGAGTCATACATTAACCCATCAGTAATAGAATGAGCATCTCCCAGATGTGTATACTGATGCAAATTACCTACAACTATCCCCCTTACAGCATGTCCAATATTTTTCATCTGAGCAACAAGCTGCAACGTTCCATGTTCTATTTGCTGAAGTATGTCAGGCTTACCATCAGGTCTGTGAATATCCACATATCTATTTTTTTGGTCAATATATGTTTGATCATAGTCAACTTTAAAAATTTCCCATGTATCTACAAAATTCAAAATTGCCGTACAATGGTGACCAGTCTGTATATCAAAATCACCAGCATCAAACCATCCACCTACATTCAATCCAGGTATACGTTCAAAAGGTTTATACTTGGTGTCTGTAGTATCCCGCATAAAGTAGCCGTCGAAATGTACATGGTTTATTGGTGCCTGTAATGCATCATCCATATAGGGCAATCCATGCCATACCCGATACGCTTCGTTTACAAACATATGATCCATTTGTACGGGGAAAAAGATCCCGAGCGTTGGCTCCCAGATTTTTTTATAAACGTCTCTTGAAATTGGAAAAGGATTTGTAGTGTATTTACCATACCTAATTATAAATAGCCCTGTATCCTGTACCTCAGAAAAATCAAATATACCGTATCTATATCGTAAAAATAATCCCCACTCTTTCACATCTTTTTTAAATACCTTCTTATGAGTTCCATCAGGATTAATTTTGTAAAGTACAGCACTCTTTAATACTTTATCATCTTTATCATGCTCAATCACTGCAATTTTTTCCTGTAGTGGATGATAACCAACCTGAGAAAAGGTTATGTTTGGTTCTCTCTTCCACTTTTTCACTGTATTTGCCCAGAGTGTCCATTTTACTACTTCCCCGGTTTTTTCCGCTGGAAGTACTGTCCTTACAACAAACCATCCATTTTGAGCCAGATTTCTGCCGTCATATAACATCAATTTACCTTTTTCAGATTTTATTCTAATGTGACGATATGGATCTTCAGGAGCGATAACCAATTCATTTCCAACAGCTATTGGTAAAGGTTCAATAAATTCCCCTCTTCCTCTATCATCAAAAGTAGAATGCCCAGCAAACTGACGGATTTTTTCCCTGATAGGTTTTACAACTGTAGGACCTGTTGGATACAGTGGAAATATCCCGGGTTCATTATCCATTAAAAATGTCTTTTCAAAATACGCAGATGGTAAAAATTCAAGGTTTAAGCCGGCATGACCCACCAATCTTTCTGGTAACGGTTCATCAAGATACACCATAATTTTTACCGACTCACCTTCCGACTTGACAACTATTCTTGGGTGAAAATCAAACTGCTCATAACATAACACAACTTCAATACTATTTTCATCACGATTAACTATCCTCTTCTCCACCCTTGGTATTAAATCCCACTGTTCCGGTGTAGGCTGAAGCCTTACCCCTCCTCCTTGAGCAACTCTAACACCATGGTGAATAATTTCTATTCCTGCTGTCTTTTCATCAAAAAAATAGCCTGTATATCGATTGCTAAAGACAAGGATGTTTAATCCCGGTTTTTCAAAATATCCGAGATTATTAATAATTAAATCCTGGCTAAAAACATTTAAAGCAATGATAAAAATAATAACAACAAGAGTCAGAAATTCTACCTTTTTACCAATCCCTTTCCTTTCTAACATACTCCCTCCGTTATAATTTTTTTACTAAAGCTAATAAAAACACTATCATATAAAAACACAATCCGGCTATAAAAGCATGCGTATAGCCATAAACCATTGAAACTGACATTCCAAGTACTGAACCAAAAACTGACATACCTCCGTTTATTCCATACATCCATGGAATTAATCCCACTTGATTCCTTTTATTTAAAATTCTTATAGCTGTAGGGAATGGTGTACCAAGCAAAAAGCCAAGTGGAAACACCAATGTAAAGATCATTAATATTCTCAAAATTAGTGGCAATTTTATCATCGAATAAATCATTGGTATTATAAATGTAGATAACAATACTCCATATAAAACAATTATTAGACTGGCAATTGATATCCTTTTACCATAACCCATCTTAAATAATTTCTCATTACAGTAACTTCCTATTCCCATACTTATTAGAAGAGCGGCCAATAATATCACAAGAGAAATCGTTGGTGAACCCAGAAATAATATTAACTTCTGGAATAGCGATAACTCCAAAAGCATGAAACCAGCACCAAGCGAAATAAAAATAACTAAAACATCCCAGTAAACACTTTTGTGAGCAGACGAACTATTTTTCAAGGAACCCAATTTCAAAAAAACAATTGGGATTACGACTAACAATAAATTGAAAATAGATACACTAATTAGCAATAATTTTAAATCTTCTGGTATGCTCTTCTCTATATTATAGAAATATGGTTTATCATCATTACACGGTAAAATATTATATTTATAATTTTCAATAAAACTCTTTAGATAAATCCGTCCCTCTTTTAATCCTTCCAATAATTTAAAATAAATAGATTTGACATCACCACCATAATACGGTAGATAAATAAAGTTTGCAAAATAATTAGGGTAGATTCGCCTATTCTCAACCCACATATCCGCTTCGGTCTTGCTAAATGGCTTCTTTTTTACCACAACAGTTGGAGCGTCAAATCCCTTTATTATAGAAATATAATAGGGAATATATCTAGTACTAACGCCAAACTCTTTAAAAACCTCTGCCAAAGAGGTAATAATACGTAAAACCTCATGTTCATTATGTAAGGTAAATATCAACATACCTTCTTCAGATGCTATTTTAAAATAATCCTTAATTGCTTCTTTTGTTAATAAAAAATTCTCATTAGCTGCATATACCTCAATATTCTGAGCCTGTTCTGTAGAGGGAAGCGCTAATACTATTATATCATATTTCTTACCAACTCTTTTAACATAATGTCTACCTTCGGTTATATATATATTAACATTTGGAAAATACGAATATATCCCGCCATTATAATCGGAATAATCCTTAACTATCTCAACGAAATCTGGATTTATTTCAACGCAATCTATTTTCTTCACACGATTAAGTAAACCGATTAAAACTTCTTTTCCACCTCCTGGACCTATTACCAACATATTGTCTCTTTGATTTTCCTGCGATAACAATATGGGCATTGCTGTAGAATGCGAAAATAACAGATTTATTAACTCAGGATTTGGATTGGTTATATTACCATCAAAATTATACATTCTCGTACCCGCCGCACCATCAACAAAAAGGTGCATCAACAAATTCTGATGACTATATCTAACTAAATCCGATCGTCCGTATATGCTCCATCGAGATTCAATAATTTCTCTATATACATGTTCACCAGGATAGGCATAATAGAAATCTTTTTCAGGAAATTTCCCTATTTGTACTTCACCAATCAAAACCCTTTGACCGTTTATAAACAAAAAAGTTGCTAATATCCCTATCACAAAATATGTTACTAATACCTCTTTCCAGTTATTTAAAATAAAAAACTCCATAGGGATAAAAATTATTAATATCGAAAAGAGCAGACCATTCGGTCCCCCCATCTCATTCAAGAAGAGGACCGATAGAAAAGCCCCAGACGATGCCCCGATAAGATCAAAAGCATAGATTAGAAAACTATTTTTACTAAAACTCTTAAAAACTATTGAATTGATTATACCACCTGCAAAAAATGGAAAAGACAATATCAAAAAATATAGATAAATATTACTTGTAAGTTTAAAACGTATAAATATTAGGATAAAAATTAGAAGAGAAAAAATCTGAAAAATAAAACTACTAATAATCCATTTTTTAATCGAAACAGCTGTGTTTGCTTTAAATCTGTAAAAAACAAAAATGCTTCCACATGTCAATCCCAGCACTGCAAGAGAAATTATTATGAATACATAATTATAAACAAAAATAACAGAAGTTATTCTTGTAGCTATTATTTCGAAACTTAAGATAAAAAGAGAGTTAAAAAAAACCGCTATTAAATAATTTAGATTTAGCTTCTCACTGCTTTTTTTGCTCATAAAAAATTCTAAGTATCTCCCCTATCATTTCGTTAAACACTTTATTATTAGTAGATACAGAATATTTTAAGCTATTTTTAGCATTTTCAGTATCTTCTGAAATTTATTGTAAAATACTTCAACATTATACTTTGTCATCAGCCTTTCGTGGTTTTCTTTTTTCAGTTTATTAAATAAATATTCCCTATAATCCTTTTTTACTTTTTCTTTTATCTCATCGAATATAAACTGCTTCTCATCTACCTTTAAAACGCACTTTATAAGTGCATACATTTTCCCCTTTTCAGGATCGTTATATTCTATCGGTCCTTTTATCTCTCCTAATTTCATCGAAAATGCAATCTTTCCTACATTAATATCATCACCTTTCTTTTCAGGATAAACAACACCATCTTTTCCACGGAAAAATCTTTTTACATAAACTCTTCGGTCAATCCTTTCAAACCGCTCACCCTCTTTTATCTTCCTTTTGCATTCCGAAATCTTCAAAGTATCATTTGCCAGCACAACATATATATTTACCCTGGCTGGTCGATAATATAGAGAATCCCTATTTTTTTCAAAAAATTCCCTAAGCTCCCGTTCTCTCGGCTCGGGAATCTGCTTTTCTATTACCTCTTTATCATATAACTTCGCAATTTCATCTATTATCACCCAATTTTTCGTATCAGGTCTAATAATTCTAGCATCAATTCCTGCATTTTTTGCTCTCTTTAATAAAATATCCGTCTCTACTGCCCTGATTATATAATTCTTAATTTCATTAACTTCAATCTTATCGCCACCTCTAAACTCGATAATATCACTGATGAAATAAAGATATCTCTTTAAATTAACTTTGTGCCTGGGGGATTTCATAATAACGAAATTATTTCCGGAATTTATTAATTTTTTAAAAGTATCCTTATACGCATTTTGATAAAAATTAGGTATATTAGACCATTCTACTAACTTTTCCAAGGCTAACTTATTCCAAACTATAGAATTCTTATCAACAATTTTGCTTTTATCGTTTTCAAACTCCTTTTGAGCAATTGGTGTATATTTTATACTAAGCATATTCAAAATTTTTTTTCTAACTTTCTCGTATGGCTCTTTCTTGCTATTCTTTATTTTATAAACTTTTACGATGCAAAAAGCATCTTTTGTTTCCAGAACGTTAATTGAATTTAGAGGAGAGCTAAATATTACGCCCTTCAATTCATCAAACTGTGAATCACTCCAATTTATTGAAAGCAAATTATTTGAACTTGTAATCTTCCCCTTATTCTTGGTAATTCTTTCAATAATATCATCAAAATCTATCCAGTATTCTGCATCTTGTTTGATTTTGTATGCTAATTGTCTTAGTGAATCAATATCTTCATCTGTCATACCTTCTTCTTTTTCCAACACTATTTGCTTATAATATACAACTTTCCCAAAGTCCTTATAATATTCTTTTGCAATTGAATCATTAACATATTTTTCATAATAGAATCTTCGATAATATTCATTAATAAACTCGTCATTCAATATATATTTTATCCCACTATGATATCGTATCCTGTAATAAAGATCTTTTTCGATAAAATCTATAAGCCTTAATCTCTTTGATATTATTTGATCCAGTGCAGCATAATAGCCCTTTGAAATTGGTTTATAAAGACGGTGAAAGTGGTAATTGTAAAAGTAATCCTGTATTTCTTTAAAATTTACATTATTCATATTATCAATTTTCACTATTATAGTATTTAAATAATCCTGCTTTTCATCTCTCGATCCTACAATAATGATAACCAAGACTATAAATAATATCATCCCCAATATTAGTTGCAATCTTTTCATATTTGACTCCGTTCCCCTGATAGCTAACAAGAAACTTAGCTAAATTAATTATCCATTTATATTAAATCAAAATTAAAAGAGCAATAAATAGATTTAAAAAAAGGCGGAGGTATAAAACCCCCGCCTATTTTGGATTAAGGTAATCAAATATTCTACTACTTCATTAATACCATCTTCTTTGTGATCTTCTGTCCAGCAAATTCAACGGTATAGAAATAAACTCCACTTGCTAAGTTCGATCCGTCAAAAGTAATATTATATGTTTTCGCAATACCTTCTCCATTCATTAACGTTGTAACTTCCCTACCCAGCATATCAAATACTTTCACAGTAACTTTACCTGAATGTGGTAATGTAAAAGTGATATTTGTTGTTGGGTTAAATGGATTTGGATAATTCTGATTTACTTTAAATCCTTTTAATACATTATTTTCTTCCCTTACTCCAACACCCTGTGGTAATCTACCTTCATCTAATGCTGCAAGTAATTCCTCGTATTGATTATCTCTAATTTGTAACCATGAACTTTTTTGATCAGGGAACCAGTTTAAATCACCTATAGGATAACCATCGGCATCTACTATATCATCATCACTATATGACAAATCTATTGGTACAGGCCAATCTGGATAAACATAAAAATCAGAACCTACAAATACCAATCTCCAGTCTGGTAATATCACTGCCTTAGTAATGTCCATAGTATTAATAGCGAAATCTCTCAGAGTATCTACATAGGTAGTAAGTAAATTCCTTGGATCAGTGAAATTTGGTAATTTCTCATACCAGGTACCTTCTACTAGATATGGCCAGTTGTTATCATCATCAAACATTGCCTTCGTTCTTGTATTCATCTTAATTGTTTGGTCATACCATTCATCTGTATTATTTATATTGTTATCTTTCATATATTGAGCCAAGTTTAATAACCTCGAATCCCAATAAACCAAATTCCTATCAACTAAGACCTTCCTATCAACCTGGTCCATATCAGATGGCAAAGTATCTACATTTATAATACCAAGCGGTAATTTATCCTGATCTACTTCAGGAAAATCTTCATCAATATAAGTATAAGGCTGAACGTTACTGTTTACAAAAATGTTATTCGTCACAACCCATCTGCTTTGAAAACCGTTAGTCTCAAAAATAATACCAGCACAGTTGATAAAAGTATTGTGATTAAACATTAACAGTTTAATAGGATAATTTCTAAATTTGTACATCATACCCTGTGCTACAACATGAGTTGAGTTTTCAACCCATATTGTGTCTGTAGCATTATCTACATTATCATATACACCACCATTTCTTCTACATTCCTGACCACTTAAGTTTACAAAATAGGAATCTCTGATGTAAACTCTCGTCCCAGCCACAGCGTTAGAAGCTATTATCACCCATCTTGTTCGCTCAGCAATACAATTCTCTAAAGTAATACGACAATTTGGCTGCGTGAACCAGAAGAAAGTCCAACCAAGAGTTCCTTCCGCTGATGCCGGTACTATACATACATTTTTAAGAGTAAGGTCTCCCCCAGGATTAATACCGCCTGAGTTACCACCTTTACCACAGATCACCGGAAACATCTTTTGTGGATCACCATTATACAATGGTTCTGTAGCTTCACCTACGATAACAGTATGCCTATCAGATTTTGTAGTTGGATTACTACCTAATTCATACAATTCACCAGCTTTTAGCAGGTATACACGACCTTCTGGTACATTTGCGGTATCATAAGTAATTGCCTCATATAGATACTCTGGTAATACAACTGCAGTATCCCCGCGAAATTCCTCAACATAGTCTGAAATAGGGCTTTCTTGAGCAGCTAGCATTACAACCATTGCTAACACTACTAAGGTAACTAAACTCAATTTCTTCATGCTACACCTCCTTTTTTTAACGAATACATTTATTAATCCTAAAATTTATAGCGTAATACAAGTTCGTATAATGTAGGCGTATACAATTCACCCACCAGAGTTCGTTCTATCTTATCACTTCCAGGCCTCTTGAATTCTCTATAATTTTTAATTGATGTCCCAGTAAGATTTACAATATTAAATTGCACACTTAGACCCTTAACCGGTAATTTTTGTTTTACTGTTAGATCCCACCTTGTAATAATTCCAGTATAAACATCATCTTCAGGTCTTGAACCAATATAGGAAACCTCATCATCCGTTAAATTAAATGATAACCTACCAGAAAAACCTTTATAATCAAACCCCAGGATTAGATTTAAAATGTGATCTGCCTGATGAAGTAGCCTATCTTTATATGTTTTTTCTTTGGTTATATATTTGTATTTCTTTACCTTAATCGGACCTACCTGTTCATAATACGCTGAATCTGTATTTTCTATCCTTAAGTATTTCATACTCGACCAGGTCCTGGTATAGTTCACATTTATAACGAGAGAATTAAATGGCTTGGGCAAATACCACAAGTTTGACTGCCATTCGAATTCTATACCCCTAACATATCCAGGATATTTATTATTTATATATGAATTTATAAGTAATGATTTTTCTGGCAATTTACTCCAGCCCAACTTCTGCATTAATGCAGTATCAGGAAAATTAATCTCATATTTGTCAATATTTTGATAATATACTGACGTTGAGAAAAATACATTCTCCAATTTTTTATAGAAAGGAGCAATAGAAATCAATCCAATATTATGACTATAAATTGAAAGCGCGGCATCGTAATTTGTCACTTCTGTGGGCTTAAGTTTAGGATTTCCAACCCTTGTGTATCCTCCTGGTTCATATAAGACAGTAGGCACAATTGCCAAATAATCTGGTCTTGATATTGCCTCTGTATATGCAAGTCGTAGATCTGCCCACTCTGTAAGCTTATATTTTAGCTGCAAATTAGGAAACCAATTTACATCAGATCTGTCTACTTCATCTATATCTGTCGAATCATCCTGAACTAAAGCATCTCCATCGACAGGGTGGGTAACAATTAGTATATGACCATCATAATTCATCCTATACTCTTCCCATCTAATTCCTCCAAGCAATGTTAATCTAGGCCCTATTTTGAAAGTACTCATAAAGTATCCTGCGAGAAAATCTTCTGTCCCGACAAAATCATCTTGCGTTGACCACTCTTCATGTGTTCCTATACCCCATCCTTTCGGCGCAATTAAGAAAAATGGATCCATTATACCTTTGTCTACTACATATTTAATCGGATATTTACCATCAAGAAAATAATTACCTCGTTCGTAACTACTCCTCACCACCTCCATAAATCTCAAAGGATGTGTCGGGCTTAAAGGCTCACTCTCATCTCTCACGATAGTATAACCGTCTATATAATAATATATCTTACCATCTTTTTTCTCCCGAGGTATTGCATCGTAAAAGTCAGTATTGCCGGTTCTATTATAATAAGCTTCTATATCATTTTTACGATATGAATGATCATATTTCCCACCAAATTTTATATCAGCAGTTACTCCATATAATAGCTTAACTGGAATACTAAAATCTACCTTTGATGTATACAAATGTTGATTAAAATCCTCTTCTCTCGTAGTTGCCCAACCGTGTAACTCAGCCCTATAATAAGAAGAATCATCTATTTCAATTTCATAAACATCATTAAGATCCATAGTATCACCCGCAGTCAAGTAATTAATTCCCGCTCCAAAAGGAGATCTATCTTCAAAATTAAAATTCTGGCCTGGATCAGCGTATCTCTCCACTGTATTTTTATTACTGGATGAATGAGACAAACTAAACTCCATTTTCAGATTACCGAATTTATATTCACCCATTAAAGAATTTATCATCAATTGTCTCTCATGAAAATCTCTAAATATTGAATACTGCCCCAAGTTTTCTGTAAAAGTAAAAATGTTCCTATAATTAGCAAAATCATTTCTGTTATGAGATATGGAATTTTGTAAAATAATCTTACCATTCGGTAATTCATAATCCAGAATAATACTTCCTCCTTTATTGGAAATAATATTCTCTTCATCAGTATAATCAAAACCAGTCATTCTATATATTCCTTCACCAAATGGAACTGTTGGATCATTAATACTGAAAGATGAACCTATTCTATCATTTCCCACATTAGATCTATCCATGTGCCCCTGAATAAAAACTCCTAACTTATTATTAAAAAACCTCTTACTAATACTTGCCCATGACTTATAATTATCAGTTGTTCTATCTAATCCATTATAGAAACCTTGACCAAAGAAATCAAAATGTGAACCCTCTGGTGCCTCCATTATTTTTAAATTAACGACACCACCTATTGAATTAGCATCCATATCTGGAGTTAATACCTTAAAAACTTCTATTCCAGACAACATATTAGAAGAAATAAAACCAAGATTTACTGATCGATCACTTAAGCTTGTAGATGGTAACTGCACCCCATTCATCAGAACCACATTCTGTTTTGCCTGAATACCTCTGATTACTACCTTATCCCCATCCTGTAAAGATATACCTGGCAATCTACTAAGGGCAGCTGCAGCACTTTCGTCAGGCAATTCTTGAATTTTCTCGGAAGAAACTACATTCTTAACGCTTAATGCATTCAATTGCTCATTTATCGCATTTAATTGACCTTTTGCCTGTGCAGTAACTACTACTTCCTGTAGCTTTAAGCCTTTATAATCCAAAAACGCAGTAACATTGGTTTCTTCTCCAGAGTTAACTACAACAGGAATATCTTTATCTTCATAGCCAATGAATCTTATTTGTAAAATATAATTTCCGGGAGGTACCCCATCTATCTCAAATCTACCTTCTTCATTAGAGGCAGCACCCATATATGTCCCTTTTACCACTACATTTGCAAATGGTAGCGGTTTTTTAGTCTTACTGTCATAGACAAAACCTACTATTTTCCCGTTTTCCTGTGGAAAAACTATTTGAAAAAAAGTTAAAAAACAGAGTAATGAAATTGTTGCGAAGCTAATTACCTTATTCATATCCCCCCTCTTATTTTTTGTAGTTCAATTTCGCCAACACGAAATTATTATAATATAATTTATGTTAAATGTCAATAAAATAATTTATATACTAATCATTAAAATTTAACTATTGATTTTTATAAAATTGTTAATATATTTTAACTAAAGCATTTTGAAATTAATAAATATATGGAGGGTTTAAATGACTTGTTCTAACACAATCAAATTTTTTGCGGTCTATTTAATTCTAATTATTTCAATTGCTATTTCACAAACAGTTAAAAACGGTGGTTTTGAAAACACCTCTTTAGGTGAAATAACGAACGAAAGTATCGAAGGTTGGTCTTTCCCTGTGGGATCAAGTGTTTCAGACCCACCCTATTTCGCTATAGTTGATGATACTGTACACAAAGGAAACCACGCTTTAATGGTTGTGGTAAAATCTATTGGTACTAATGACTGGGACATACAGGCAGTAGCCGAAAGCATTAAAGTAGATCCAGCCAAAACTTACATCTATTCAGTCTGGGCAAAGTCAAAAAAAGGAAATGCAAAAGTAAATTTTACAGTCGGTAATTACATCTATCACGAATACGGAAGAATAGGAGGTGTTACCCTTTCAACAGAATGGGAGAATTTTACATTTGAATTTCAATTAGACGACGGCAGTACAACTATAAGAGCTCCAATTCATTTTAATTTTTCTGAAAATATCAGAGATACAATATGGATTGATGATTTCAAAATTATAGATGTTGAAAAAGAATTTGCCTCAAGAGTACCAGTGATCATTGAAGCAGAAGATGGAGAACTTGGTGAAGATTTTACAACTGGTACCGACGGAGACATTACATACATCACTGTCACAACAGATTATGCTGCTGATGTTGCAAAAAGTGCTCCAGATACCCTCAACAGAAACAAGAGAACTGTAAAATACAATGTGCTATTCCCATATGCAGGTACATATAGCTTATATGCTAAAGTAAAGGTGGGTCCAAATGGATATAATGATGATAGCTTCTGGTATTCCAACGGATTTGGAGATAAGGACGCTTCCAATCCCGATGATTGGATAGCTGTAAATGGATTAGCTAACGCAGGTTTTACAAATGCCGAAGATGTAATCTTTGAACGTGGGGCGGCTGGAAACAATGTCTGGAAGTGGGTAAATCTATCGAATAATAAAATGGAAGGTGAGGTACCAATTAATTTTACGGTTCAAGAAGATAGTACCACAGTTATTTTTATGATTGGTGGCCGTGAAGATGGATTATATTTCGATAAGTTTGCCTTTGGTCGCTCTGATTTATATTTCACTGTTGAAATGCTTGATAGTGCCTGGGCAGGATCTCCAGAATGGCCAAAAGAACCCGTTGAAACCTGGCCTGGACCACCATTAGCCACAGGCCATATTAAATTCCTTGGAAACGTATGGAGTAGCCCACAAAAGAAAGATTTTGAAAAGTACTGGAATCAGGTAACACCTGAAAATGCTGGAAAATGGGGTTCTGTCGAGGGAACAAGAGATGTTATGAACTGGACTATACTTGATGAAGCTTACAATTTTGCAAAAGAACATGAATTCCCATTTATGTTTCACGTCCTTATATGGGGAGCACAACAACCTTCCTGGATGAATGATAATACTTTAACTGATGATGAAAAATATGAAGAGATCACGGAATGGTTCCATGCAGTCGCTGATAGATACCCTGATATTGACTTCTTACAGGTTGTCAACGAACCTTTACATCAACCACCTCAATACAAAAGCGCTCTCGGCGGCAATGGAGATACAGGCTGGGATTGGGTAATAAATGCATTTCAATTAGCAAGAGATATTTTCCCGGATACTGTAAAACTAATGATAAACGACTTCGGAATCATTGGAAGTACAAGCTCTACCCAACAGTATTTAAACATAATAAACCTTCTTAAAGAAAGAGGTCTAATTGACGCTATTGGAGTACAGGGGCATGCATTTACCACTTACTATGCTTCCACATCCACTATAAAATCATGTCTCGATTTATTGGCATCCACAGGTTTACCCGTCTATGTTACTGAATTAGATATAGATGGTGTTGACGATCAGGTTCAATTAGAAGAATATCAAAGAGTATTTCCAACACTTTATCAGCACCCTGGAGTTATGGGAATAACTCTCTGGGGATGGAGACGTGGACTATGGAGAGATGAACAGGGAGCATATCTTATAAACAGTGATGGCTCCGAAAGACCAGCCATGAAATGGTTAATTGCCTATATGGATACTGTACAGGATTATGTTTCAATTGAAGAAGATTTAGTTCAAGGGAATCCACTTGAATTTAAATTATACAACAATTATCCAAATCCATTTAACCCAACAACAACTATAAGTTTCTCAGTTCCAATAAATACTCACGTAAAGCTCACTGTATTTAATATTTTAGGACAGTATGTAGAAACAATATATCAAGGTAACGTAACTCCCGGTACATATTCTATTCTTTTTGATGGTTCACAATTAGAAAGTGGAATATATTTCTATCGAATCGATGCGGATGGTTTTAGCCAGACGAAAAAGTTTATACTTCTAAAATAGAACAACACGGAGTTAATAAAAAAGGGGCGGTTATTATCACTGCCCCTTTTTTATTACATTTTAAAATCACAAAAAATCAAAAATCAATTCACTATAGGAAACCATACCTTCATTTTTCCAATACCTCTATTTGACCATACATAATAGGGAATAAGAATGAGACTTTCATTATTAAATGTACTTTCAATAGCTAAAACCTTTTCCGATAGTATCTTCATACCTTTTATATTAAATTCAATATTATTCGGGATTGTAATATCTGAAATATTTTTATTATCAACCTCCTCTGCACAGTATACAAAGGGACCATATTCAAAAGCCACTTTATTTCTATCTTCAATAACATTTTTATTCGCTATCACCATACGTACTTTCATTGGAAAAATCAATTCTACTTTATCCCCCTTTTTCCACCTCTTTATAATTTCAGCATAGCCTTTATTGTTGATTTTTAACTTCTTCTTTTTCTTATTTATCTTCAGAATTATTTTCACTTTTTCCGCATCTTTATAACAGTATAGGTCACCCGGAACAGGTCTCCCTTGAGTCCACCCAGGTATGCGTAATTTTAATGAGAATTTTTTACTCTTTTCTGGATTTACAAAAATTCTTATATGCCCATCCCACGGATAATCAGTCTCTTGCTCAACTATGACTTTGGTATCACCTATAAGTATTTCTGCTTTACTTGAAATGAATAAATTTACATATATACTATTTTTATCATTAGCATAAATGAGACCTGGTATATACGGTATAAACCTAATTAAGTTTGTCGGGCAACAAGAACAGTCAAACCATGGTTTTCGAGTGCAAGTACCCTGATTGAAAGCATATTTACCATCGGATTCCAAAGGATTTGGATAAAAGAATTTTGTACCATCAATTGATATTCCGGATATAATACCATTATATAAGGTTCTTTCTATTATATCATAATACTTTGAATCCCCAAATAGGAGAAACATCTTGTGATTCCATAAAACATTCCCTATTGATGCGCATGTCTCACAATATGCTGTAAGATTTGGTAATTCATAATTCTTACCAAATGCCTCACCCTCATGTCTTGAACCAATTCCACCAGTTATATACATTTTTTTGTTTACAACGTTTTCCCATAACCTGCTAACAGCATTTAAATATGCCGTATCTTCAAAAATTGCTGCAATATCTGTCATCGCAGCATACATATATACTGCTCTTACTGCATGTCCAACAGCCTCAGTTTGCCTTGTAACAGGTTTGTGGTCCTGACTATATTCTCCATAAAGCTTATGAGTCGTTGAATCCCCCCTGATATCTAGAAAAAATTTAGCAAGCTCAAGATAATTTCTATTACCAGTAACTTCATACAACCTGATAAGTCCGCTTTCAACAATCTGATGCCCGGGAGGTACACTCAATTTATCCTGCCCAAAATTTTTCACCAGCAAATCAGCATTCTTTATAGCAATATCCAAAAAATTTCTTTTACCAGTTGATAAATAGTGAGCAACGGCAGCATGAAACAAGTGCCCACTATTGTATAATTCATGACTACTTACAAGATTTTCCCATCTTTTCTTGGAGGGCTTCACCCACCACGCTGGAGGATTCTTTCTATCAATGGTAAACCATGTTGTTATGTATCCATCAGATTCTTGACCTACCTTTATTATGTCAATTACTGAATCCAAATAGGCTTCAAGTTTAGCATCAGGTAATGTAATCAGCGAATAAGACGCACCCTCAATAATTTTATATAAATCAGTATCATCAAAAGGCATTTTCCCCCTGTATTTACCTTTTTTTACACCACCAGCTACTAAAAAATTATCCATTCTGCCTTCTTTTTCACACTTTTCAAAAGCGTAAGGAATGGTTATTTCCTGAATTTTCTTTATCTTTGGAAACCAAAAGTTATCATTAATTTTAACATTTTTTATATCTACCTTTGAAATGGGATATCGTAGATAATTTTTACCACTAGTTACATCGCAAAGCATCAAAAAAATATAAATTAAGATTATTATTACCCCGTTCATTCCTTACTACCTCCTTAGCTAATTAGCCTCATAAATCATTACTATACACTTAGTTTAGGGAGAAAAATTGTCTATACAGTAGACAATACAAAAATAAAGACAGCCTGCTGTATGTATGGCAGGCTGCCTTCATTTTATAACATTTTTACCGTATATAATATTCCTACTTCAGTAACATTAGCTTTTTAACCTTAGTAAATTCACCAGCTACCATTTTGTAGAAGTAAACTCCAGATGGTAATCTACCAGCATCAAAAGTAATTCTATAATAACCAGCTTTGTAGTATCCCTTTGCAAGTGTGGCTACCTGTCTTCCCATAATATCGTAGACCACTATCTTCACATCAGTATCTTTCGGTAATGTAAATTCGATATTAGTCGTCGGGTTGAATGGGTTCGGATAGTTCTGTTTGAGTTCAAATTCCACTGGTCTATTAGCAAAATCAGGTCCTATAGCGACTTCTGGAGTATTTGTTGTATCAGCTTTCAGCCCGATAAATTTTATAGCCGCAACTCTACTATTAGTAGTATTTAGTGCGAACAGAAAGCTATTTATCGTGTCAGTAACCACATTATTATCATATGCAGATGCTTCAAATATATAGCTATTATCTTTCTTGGATAATTTAATTTTAACACATGCATTTCCATCGGCATCTTTACCATAATAAAGTTCGAACTCGTATTTACCTGAATCTCCTATTGCTCCTGCAGGAGATTGAACTGCATCGCTTAAAACATAATTGTCCGGACCATTCGTCGATAACCATACATTATTCACTACTGCACCAATCGAACCACTCACACCGGAAGCAAGCCAGTATGGTAATGGATTGTCACCACTTGGGGGAATGAACAAATATCCAGTTCCAATTTCTGAACCTGTCCAGTGATAATCAACGAGTTCGCCAGCATCTGAATTGAACAATCCCAATCTCATTGCATTGTCATTATCAAAACCACCTCCAATAAGTTCCATTTCACCATATACTTTAACTGCTCTACCAGCTTCAGGTATGATAGGTGCATCAAATTCACCCCTAATAGCTATCCAAGCTGAAGTTTGAACGATAGGATATAAAGTAAAATCTCCAACAAATTCTCCAGGCTGTAATGTCCATTGACCATTACCATTCCTACCACCTACAAATCCAATATCTGATAAGTAATGATTAACAAAAGGAGGTAATGGTATTTTTATTGGATCACCCTTATCTACCTTAACCTCGTAAAGTTTTACCAACTTTGTCTGTGAATCCTTATTGAAACCAAAGCATATTAGATTAAATTTTGTAGTTATCTGTGCTGAATCATAGGCTACGCCGGCAAACCAGTATTTTTCATTTTCTTCAACAAGATACCAGCGGATTTCATTAATACCGCCAGGTAATGCTTTAACCGAAATCGCGAAATCATACATCCCGGCTATCATTTCTGCATTACGTGGTCTTTGCTCAACTTGTGATAGTGCCCATGTTCCAGCACTGTTAGTACTGTACCAACTACCATCAGGCTCTCTCCAAACAACTCCAACTTTGGCATAAGCAGGTACCCCTCTCCAGGTATTTGACATAGTTCCCGTTCCAGTTCGAGGTGTGAATAGGTAGGTATCCCAAGTTCCTTCACTAACCCATCTTGCAGAATCAGTCAGTGCATTCTCTAACTTAGCATCCTCTTGATATGCTAACCCATATCTTATATGGGTATATGCGCTACCACCACCTCCTCCTATGAGCTCAAGTTTACCAGTTACAATAATTGCCTTCTCCTCACTAATCTCAACAGCTTCGCCAAAACCACCTGCTATAGTTGCCCAGTTTGATGGCGGATTCGTAAGTGTTGTGTCTCCAAATATTGCATCGCCAACCAGCGTCGTCGAATCATTAAGAATAGCCCAATTCATATCTGCATTCAATCTATCTTTACCCCACAGATCAACATAAAATGGTTCCCATGGAGCTTCAGGCACCTCTATAGGATCTCCCATGTCTACTTCAACACCATACAATTTTACCAGCTTTGTCTGTGAATCCTTATTAAAACCGAAGCATATCTGGTTAAATTTTGTAGTTATCATCACTGAATCATAGGCTACACCACCAAACCAATATTTATTATTTTCCTCAACAAGATACCAGCGTATTTCGTTTATACTATCAGGTAATACTCTAACAGAAATTGCAAAATCATACATTCCTGCAATCATTTCTGCATTACGAGGTGCCTGTAACTGTTGCGATAAAGCCCACGTTCCAGCGCTATTAGTACTGTACCAACTACCATCAGGCTCTCTCCAGACTACTCCAACTTTGGCATAAGCAGGTACTCCTCTCCAGGTATTTGACATAGTTCCCATTCCAGTTCGAGGTGTGAATAGGTAACTAAACCAATTCTTGGGGCTTTCCCACTTTGCACTATCGGTATTTTGATACTTCAACACAGCGCTATCCTGATATGCAACTGCATACCTCATATGGGTATATGCACTACCACCACCTCCTCCTATGAGCTCAAGTTTACCACGAATAATCACAGCTTTATCGGTAGTTGCCTGTACTTCGTCAAAACCACCTGCTATGGTTGCCCAGCCTGATGGCGGATTCGTAAGTGTTGTGTCTCCAAATATTACATCACCTCTTGGCATTTCAGGTACGTTAAGAAGATCCCAATTCGTATCTGCATTCAATCTATCCTTACCCCATTTGTAAACAGGAATAGGAAAAGTCCTAAGAATAAACTCGATATCATCAGCATACCAGATTGTAGTAACTCCAGTACCTCCGATATTTCCAGTACCGGCACAATTAATTCCAAAAGCTAAATAGATAGTATCTTCGAGTGATGCAAGGTAACCAGGTGACGGATTGGTTAACTTGAAAGCTATCTCTTCCCACTCGGTCGAAGCCTCATTTACATTACGATTATAAGACCCAACCTTTACACTTGAATTATTATAGGCTTGTGCTGTTGGTGAGTCCTGATAGGCTTCTACAATAATATCTTTCCAACCCACATCTCCCTGTTTGAAGAAAAACTTAATTTTAATCGAATCATAATCTGCAAGTGTTTTGCCTTCTTCCAGTACCACCTTAACTACTGGTGCAGCATTGTAATTGTTAGGCGTGAATTTTAACGCCTTATTACCAGGCTCTCCGGGTAATGTGTCGATTACAGCAGTTTCCCCTGTATTCCAACCAATAACATCAAGCGTATCACCTATTTCGTAATCTTCAAAATCAATTACCTGTGCCTGTAATGCTATCCCGCTTAAAAATAGGATACACATTACAAATACGGGCCAAATGTTTCTTTTTTTCTTCATTTTACCCTCCATACTATTATTTATTTAATTAATAATAATTTTCTTGTTAGCATTATGCCATCTGTTTCTAAACGATAAATATATACTCCACTTGGTAAGTCTTTACCATCAAATACTACTTTATAATTACCTTTCTGCTTGAATTCACTGACTATAGTTGTAACCTCTTTTCCAATCATATTATAAACTTTTAGTTTAACAAAACCTGCCTTGGGAAGATAATATTCAATAGTTGTAACGGGATTGAATGGATTTGGATAATTCTGTTTTAATTCATAGGATTTTAACGCAATTTCATTAATATCTTTTATTGCATTACCTTGACTATCAGGATGTACTCCGGTTACCAACCATGTCCATATCTTTTCTCTTTCCTGATCAGCCTGCTGCAACCACTGCGAATAATAATCCTCAGCCCCTTCCCTTAAATCTGGGTTCCACCAATTATACAAATCTCCTAATGGGAATCCACCCATAGCATAGGACTTAAGCAGTTCATTTGTATATGCAAGGTTTTCTGGTAAAGGCCATTCCTGATTTTTACCAGCTTCAGGTTTATAATCCCACATGTAATCAGCATTGGTTGACCATTTTTGTTCAAGAAATAATTTTAGACTATCGAGGTCAAGTGGTGGTTCAAAAAAGCCCGGATTTAAAGTTTCTGTCAAGGTTTGAGGATCGGAGGTAATATCTAGATTATTTGCCCTGTTTATATAGGGAAAAGCTTTCACAACTTCACCAGTTGCAGAATCCACAATTGTTGAATCACAGAAATCCTTTGTCCAGCTATCCAGCATTGGCCTTGGATAAGGAATTTCATCAAATCTCCTTTCTCTATATAAACCTTGAACATAAGGACAGCCTACATCCATTATTCTACTACTCGGCTTCCACTCAGCGTCTTTAGTCCAGCCTCCTCTCATCCAATCTACTAACCAGCTGTCAACATAATAAGCGTTATGTGCTATTAGAATATGTCTATCCTTGTCACTAAAAGGAACTTTAAAATCAATTGAGTCAGCAGGTGTAATTGACATTATAGCACCTGAAGGATCCTCTCCTTGAGCTGGAATAAAACCCAGCATATAAGCATTTACAAATAATGAATTTGTAACATTTGCCCAGTAATATACACCACCTTCAAGGGAAAACATAACAACATTATAAAATGTACAGTGATTAAAATATACTGTATCTGCATAGTTATTCATCTCCTGCATATAAACATATCCCATATTGGCAAAAGTACAATTTTCAAAGGATACATAGTCTGTATGATAGTCCGGCACGTCATAAGGAAACGATACCGCGCGCCCATAATACATATAATGCTTATCTACACAATTACGAAAATAACAATTTTTAAGTTCAAGATGTAAATGTACCGCTCGAACACAGATACTTCCAGAAGCTGTTACTGCAGGACATGGCATCCACTCAAAAACACATCCTTCGAAATAACCATACTGTTGTGTTGTATCCGTTGCATCCTGATCGAAAACTATAGGTGTTCCAGTTTGAACTCCATCTATATCTGCATACCTTACCCATATATTCTTCATAATGAGATGACCGAATACTCTTATATGAAATTCTTTAGTAACAGCACCACTTGCAGTCCATAAAATTTGAGGTGGTGCAGTTTCCTGTGTATTACCAGGAGGTGGAGCAACTAACTCTAAGGTCTCTCCTTCGGGAACTTCTATAGTAGCTGTCAAGACATATTGTTCATAGGGTTTTAATCTAAAGACTGTATTGGATAATGTTCCATTATTTATAGCTTCCTGTACTGCTTCATTCAATGTTCCTTCTTGCCCACCTGATTCCCAGTATCCAGGTACATCTACAGTATCTTTTTGTTGCCCAAATAATAATGGAAATGTAACAACAAAAATAATTAAACTTAAGATAATTTTTTTCATCCTTTCCTCCACTTATTATTTAAAATCTAAACCTTATACCTGCATTCGCGACCATACCATAGTATTTCATATTTGTAAATCCATCAATGGTTATCTGAGCAGATTCATTTATTTCATTATTGAGATTTGTTACATCGAGATATATTTCAGATTTCCATACCGGTAATTTCTGCCTTACAGATAGATCAATTTTAAAATAATCCCTTGTATATCCATCCTGTTCTGGGTACGAACCAACATAACTTGCCATATCGCCCTGATAATTAAATGACAATCTAATAGAAAATCCTTTATGATCATAACCAACGTAAGCATTCAGAATATCATCAGGTTGATATATAAGCCTTCCTGTACGAGTACTATCAACAACGAATGTCTCCGTTTGTCGTGGACCAACAATCACAGTTTTATCTTCTCTTAATGGATATTTAGTCTCTGATTTTATTTTTGCATAATTTATACCAAACACCACACCTTTCATTAATCCAGGCATAAACCATAACCTTGTTTGGAAATCAAATTCGATTCCCTTAACATATGCTGGCCAGATACCATTAATATATGTAGACACTGTAGCTTTTCGTTCAGGTTTGTACACACTTACTGTACCATCTTTATTCACAATAACGATCTGAAAATCGTCTATTGTTTTGATTGTTTCATACTTTTTTACATCATATAATCTATAGTTCGTATGATATATAAAATCTTTTATCTTTTTATAAAAAGCGCCAATCGTTAGAAGCCCCAGCCTGTTTCCGTGAAATGCTATTGCAAAATCATGATTAAAAGATTGGCCCGGTTTTAAATCAGGATTACCAGCCCATACATAGTTTCTTGGATTATTAAAACTTATCTTGGGCGACATCTGATGGTATGCAGGACGTGCCAGACTTTTAGTATATGCATATCTAATATCCATCCAGTCAAACGGAGAAATCTTTATAGAAACCGCTGGCAGTAAGTACTCATTTGGATTTCTTGTTTCAACTGTATCTACCGCCTGGTTCTCTGGATTTCGCATGTCAAACATATTATACACCGTATAATTATTTATTGTCTTTTCATATCGAGCACCGCCAATAAATTTAATTTTCCATAAATTTATCTCAGTCATCAGATACCCGGCATAATATTCCTCACTAAAAATGTAATCATTAGCTGATTGCTGGAATAGCCCATTATACCAGCCTCCTGTCTCATCAGGACCGCCAGTGGCTTTACCAGCCCATCTTGGATCACTATTTAAATATTCTGCTATTTTAAGAAGAAGGTCTGAATCGGGCACCCAGTGCATTCTCCCAAATCTATCATTTAAGAACGGTTCCATCAATTCTGCATCACCCATAAAATTTGTCCCTGGATACCTTGCAACCTGAGGATCTACAAAAAGATTAAATCTTGCAGCAACCGTATCAAGCATACGCTGTTGATAATTCCCAGAATATTGCATACCAGCATAGGGTGCTTCCTGATCATTTATAATCTCTTTAAAGAAATATTCACCTCCGAATTTTACATAACCAGAAATGAAACTACCTATTTTATATGGTACTTTCAAAAATGATTTAACAGATTTCTTAGATTCTTTATATAATGTAGACCATAATTGTATGGTATTTAAATATATCGAATCGGGTCCCGGATAAATCCAGTTGACCTTTAATGACTCTGGTTTAGTATTTTCAGGTACTTTACCGACACCCTTATACGCAACACCTGATCTGAAAGAAACATACGGAGATTCAGGTAAATTATTCTTTGACATTGTATTTGCTAACTTCAAATTAAAAATTACACCATTAAAGTCATTATTAAATTCAAGTGAGTTTAATAATATATCGATATTATTTGATCCTTCCCTCATATTGAATCCAATTAACCTATCATTATAATTCAGTACAGTCCTGTAATCCTCAAAGTCAGAATTACGGCGAGCATAAAGGTTTAACATTTTTATGTATCCATATGGCAATCTGTAATCCAATATTAAGTTTGCTCCATAACGTTCCCTTGTTTCTACATGCCTATTCAAAGTTACATTAGTAACCCTTACAGGCCGATAACCGGTTAATGTATCAATTTCTACACTTGTGGTTATATAACCAGCATTCATAATATCAGCATCTCTATCGTATTTTTCCATATTCCCGAGTAAATAAAAACCCAATCTTTCATTAAAAATTCTATTGCTTACAGAGACAACAAACCTATAGTTACCGTAATTATTTGTCATATAGGTATATCCAGACTGACCTAATATATCATACCTGAATCCTGAGGGTGCTTCCCTGAGTTGCATCTCAACTGTACCGCCAACAGTATTAGCATTCATATCAGGTGTTATAGACTTATAAACCGATATAGATTTAATCATATAAGGAGAAATCATGCTCAAATCTACACTTCTATCAGTATTAACGTGACCAGCTCCACCTGCTATTGCTGTTACTCCCATTTGGGTACTTCCCGTAGATGTTAATCTAACGCCTTCAACTGAAACCGAATTATACTGGGGCGCTATACCTCTGATGACCACCTTATTTGCTTCTCCTGAGCTTTCGAGTGTGGATACGCCGGGTAACCTACTCAGGGCCTGAGCAGCATTAAAATCTGGCAATTCCTGAAGCCTGGCTTCTGAAACAACATTTGCTATTTTATCTGATGCCAACTGCTGACTTATAGCTTGTACCTGTCCCAAAGCCTGTGCGGTTACTACCACTTCTTTACCCCTTACTGTAATAGGACTAAGACCAAAATCTTGTGTTACTGATCCTGTTGTAGGAACTTTAACTTTGATTGTACGTGTTTCATATCCTATATATGAAACTACAACTTCATATTCTCCTTCCGGAACATTTTGTATGTAAAAATTTCCATCTAAATCTGAAGCAGCTCCAAAGTTAGTACCTTTCAAATAAATATTAGCAGCTGGCAGGGGTTTTTCACTGTTTTTATCATATACTTTACCCTTTAAAACACCAGCATTAATACTATTAAATGTAAATAATATTAAAAATGAAAAGATTAATACTCTAATCCTCTTAATATTAGAGTTCATATCTTTTATCTCCCTTTGTTAACATAGACCTCTCATCCCCTCAAATAAAAGCAAGACAATAACGATATAAAAGAAGTTATCAAATAATTCCAGCAAATATATTCATTTTTACCCATTTAAATAACCCTCATCTTTTATAATATATATTTTATATACTAATTATGCAATATCTATATACAATTTATTTATAATTTTTTACCGCATCGATAAATGCACTAATATTTTCACTTGATACCCCAGGAGGCATTCCACCACCACAAGAAAGTATAACTCTCGATCGATCCTTCAGCGAATTCATCAAATCTACTACAGCTTTTTTTACATCTTCTGGTTTACCCTGTGCCAGTACGTCACGAGGTGGTATATTACCCAGGAGTGTAACCATATTGCCTGTCAGCTCTTTCAACTCATTTAATGTTATGTCGAAACCCATATTAAAAAGATTAACCCCAATCTCGGGCAAGTACTTAGCACTGACTTTACATGGTGCGTCATTGTGTAAAAATTTCACTGATACATCAACATCAAACAACTCCTTTAAATAAGGCAATGCAAACTCTTTAAAATGATCTTCGCCAATAAAACCAATTATATCATCAAGAATGAGTATACCATCAATTGTTGGGAATGTTTCTCTTTGAAATTTGTGCCAGTTCTTCAAAAAAATTGTAACTTTTTTTAATAAATCATGTACCTCATCAGGATTAGTCATAATTGCTGTCAAAAATTCTGTCATTCCCATAATATAGGAAGCTACATTCAAAGGTCCACGGCTCACAGAGAACCTGATTTTATGTCCTGTTTCTTCGATTTTATTTTTATACATTTTTAAACGGTTGATCATAAATGGCAATAGCCCATCAGTTGTAACCTCAGGAATATTCAGGTTTCTGATCTCATCAATAGATTTTACGACCTTATGGGCGTGGGGAAAACCATTTTCAGTAAACACACACCTTGCGCCAAATGCGGATGGCTCCGTACACATTCCGAATTCCGACCAAAATCCAGGGAAAAACATAATATCAGGAAAACTTGTTACTGCTTTAAGGTTTGCCTGAAACCACAGTTCAGGTGATGTAAAATAGTCAAGAATGGTTATACCATACCACCCGGGAAGCCATGGACAGTCTATAATAAAACCTATAGGCATAGGTTCTATCAGTTCCCCATTTATTACATCTAATAATACTTGCCATTGTTTATCAGTCATATCTATACCCCCTTTCAATTAAAATCTGGCACAGGTATTTTACTGAATTTACTAAAATATTCCAGACAGGTATCCCTCCAGAGCTTTGCGTCCTCATACTGGATTCGAAGTTTCTTGTTAACGTGATTCCAGATTTCAGGATCTATATCATTCTTTAACTTTTGCCATTCTTTTTTCATCCATTTTACGTATTCAACACCACTATTATACTTAAAACACATCTCTTCCCACAGTGTTCGTCCAGACTTCATTTTATATCTCCACGGTACTTGATGAAACCATAGTAGATATTTTTCAGGACACGTTTCTATATTATCAAAAATTTCACTTAGTGGCGGGCAATACTGGCTTACTGCATTACTTCCGGTTGAGGATCTGTTATATCCAATACCGATAGAATCTGCTCGATGATAATATACAGATGTCCAATCAATCCTTGGCTCATTAGCATTTCCAGGATCTACACCGTAATGTGAACCAGATTCCATCAAATGGTGAAGCCCTAATGGATGTCTGTAATTAACGAGTGCCTCCCACGAGCCTAACATCATCTTTTTTATTCTCTCTTTTACATATTCATTTTTCGTTAAAGTTAATGTTATCCATTCATCTGCTATTTTTTTAGGTTTTAAAGTATGGTCCCAGGCTAATCTTCCAAAAGCATACCAGTTTGCTTGAGCAAATATATAACCACACCAGTTTGAATCATTACCTATATTGGAAACGCCAGCAATCCCTGTCATATGGTAATTATAAACCGAACCATCTATAACTCTTGCAAGTGTTGTACCTTTACCCTCACAATACAGATCAAAATCAAGATATTCTCTCCACATACTCGCAAGGAAAACCAGATGGTTTGAATGACCTAAATATTCTTGCGTAATTTGTAGCTCAAGCATCAATGGTGTATTTGGCATTGCTCCGAAAAGCGGATGAACCGGTTCACGAGGCTGAAAATCAAGAGGCCCATTCTTAACCTGAATAAAAACATTTTTTAGAAACTTCCCATCTAAAGGTACAAACTCTTTATAAGCCCTTTTTACCCTATCTGGATCAGTCTCTGGATTGTATACGAAAGCCCTCCACATAACAATACCACCATATGGTTTAAGGGTTTCTGCCAGCATATTCGCACCATCAGCGTGTGATCTTCCATAGTCCAAGGGACCGGGCATCCCTTCTGAATTAGCTTTTACTAAAAACCCACCGAAATCAGGGATTAATTCATAAATTTCAGCAATCTTCTTTTTCCACCACTTTCTCACTTCAGGTTCAAAAGGGTCAGCTGTATCAAGATTACCAATACCACCATTTTTCAACGGGGAAGCAAAATTTACAGAAAGAAAAACCCGTATTCCATAGGGACGAAAAATTTCTGCAAGTTTAGCAATTTTTATCAAATAATCTCTTATCAAAATTTTCGGGGTTGCATTCACATTATTCAAAACTGTGCCATTGATCCCAATAGATGCATTAGCTCTGGCATAATCATAATAGCGTTTATCAATTTTCTCTGGTAATTCATGCCATTTCCAGATTGATTTACCTGCATAACCTCGCTCAACAGTTCCATCAAGATTATCCCAGTGATTAAGTAATCTATATTTTATCTTAGGTATTGACACTATGTCCAATTCTTTGATACTCTTTTCCATTTGTATATGTCTGATGAACCAGAAAGAGCCATATAAACATGCTATGTCAGTATTTCCAGATATTAATATAATCTGCCTGTCAGGAAGATTAATATTCCTTATAATAAAGTCTTCATCACCAAGATTATTAAAGATGTGCTTTAGCCCTGAAACAATATCTGAACCAACATCCGAGAATTTAGCTACAACAAGGCATTTGTCTGTTATATGATCCGTATTAAGTATGCTTTCTCCTAACAGACCACGGATTGCATCTCCTATTTCTCTTTTTATTATTTCTTGCGTTTCAGAATTTCCAAATACGACAAAACTTTTAATAGCATCCTTATATTCTTTTAATATTTTTTTATTAGCCAATGGTCTATATTTTAGCCAGAGCTCATATCCATCATCTGCAAGCAAAATAGACATACCTAATACTGTATGTATTAATAATATACACAGCGTACACAGTTTATTTTTAAATTTCATGTATATTGCCTACTTCATTAAGTTCTTTATAAAATTTCTCAAATCGTCAGAACTGATTTTAGTCACCCCTTTGTTTTTCTGTATGTCCTTTATATGCTGTAATATAATATGAGTAAAAACTGCACCAGGTCTCGGATAAGCTGCAACGATATAGTGTGGTCTGGGTTCTGATTCACCTTCCTCTAACTCCAGTTCAGCCCTTACATTATCAGGCGATATCAACGAATTACCATATCCAAAAATTAATTTATCCATTTTCTTATAAACCGCTTTGCTTTCCTCAGCCATACCGTAATAATCGAGTAACTCTGCAAAAACGTAATTTGAGGTAGTATACACATCTTGACCCTGCTCTGATTCCACCTGACTACCATCTTCTGTCCTACACATTGCCCATCCCATTAGGGTTTCATTATTTTCAAAAATTGTTTTTAAAATCTTTTTTATCCTGTCTTCAGGTATAAAAGACTCCTCTCCTATGGAAATTAGAAACCAAACAGCGTCCAGTTGATTAAGCCAAACATCGGTATTCATTTCTCCTGTCTTCGTATCATAACAGGTAACATAATACTGGAGATCGATCCCGTTTTTATTCTTCTTTTCCCTCCACAATTTTTCAAACTGTTCTGAGGCTTTTTTAAAACTTTCTTCATATTCTTTTTTTGCTTCGAGATCATTCATCATATCAGCCATAATACTCATGGCACGACAACCAGCCATAAAAATAGTGGCATCATAGGCATCAACACCAAACAAAGGAAGATTATCAAAGGTATTTTTCACCTCACCCGGGTTTCCTTCTGGTATACCATCACCATCATGATCTAATGACCTCAAATATTCAAAACCAAGTTTTAATGTCGACCAATTTTTCCGCAGAAAATCCAAATCCCCAAGAAATTTTACATTTCTTAGAACTCTTGTTGCAAGCTTCGGGAATAGATCAACCCAATAATTATTATTATACCAAGCATATTCGCTAACATTACGGAGAGGATGACCTTTTGGCATAGCACCAAGATCGTGATATACTGAACCCTTTATTTTAACTTTATCCCTAATCTGTGTCAAGGAAATACTTTCATATTCTTCAGGATGCTCCTCGAAATGCTTTCTTGCTTCAACAAAAGAGGCATGATAATGATAAAATCTTAAATTATTATCTTCATCCAGTATTGAATTTATAAACTGCTGACACAATTCCTGTTCAATATCAGGAAACAGCACTAACAGAATCATCGAATACCATTCTACATCTGATGGATCTAAATACGCATAATCAAAACATTCAAGGAATCGCGCAACATCTCTTCCCTTTTTATCTTTTATCCATATCGCAGCGTTTGATATCGGGCAACTAAACTCATTGAATATCAGTCGAGCAAGTCTCAGCGCACCTTCCTCGTCATCCTTATATGACGGTGAATTTCGAATCAAATCATATATCCTTTGTTGAATGGTTAGGGTTCTATCAAACCAAGCCTGATAATTTTTAAGAGCAACCTTTACTAAATCAGTTGCCCTTGTTTTTTTGTTTTTAAAAGACTTTACATATCTTCTTTCAAATTTCGCACCATCAATATAACGCTGAATCGGGAAATCTAAAGCTATTCCAAGAGGAATTTTAATTGATTCCTTTGGACCCAAGGAAAAAGTAAGGCTTATGGCTGAACCATAGTCCTGATTCAATTTAGGTGGCCTTTTCTCATAAAAAGTGCCATCATCGTTTAATAATAAATCCTGTTTCAATCTGTTCAAGCAGAAATAGGGTTGCAGATCTATCTTCACTCGGTCAGTTTCGGGACATGCTATTACCATCCTGTCTTCACACTCTTTACTTGCCATTACTATACCTTTAATTCCATCTTTCTCAAATACAGTGTGTACATGTCCTTTTATGGGTGTAGAGCATATATAAACTGTGTCCTGGTCAAGGGGCTTTAACTCCTTTTCTTGTAGATTTACCAAACTCGGCCTCGGCAGTACCAGAGTAATCTCGTGCAATCTGTCATCATTGTTTTTAATTTCAAACTCCTCAACTCCAATTGGCATGAGTGCCTGTTCCCTATCATATAGGAATGGTGATATAAACTTTCTTGAAACAGTAATACTATCGGTATTATAAACTACTTCGGCAAGTGGAGTAGCCATAGAAATTGAGATATACCTCTCATCAAGGGGAGGATGATAATAGTTCTTAAGGGCAGGAACATCATCGGGTGTCTCAACAAGTGCTGGATTTCTTCTTGTTAGCATGGTAGTCTTCTCGTCAACTCTTATGAAAGGAGCTGATCCAAATTGAATCGCATTCTGATTCAACAAAATTAACCGTCCAGCATTATTAAGGCGGTTATATAGACCATCCGGAGAAATACCTATTGATAACGTAGGTATTCCTTGAAGAGCTATTGTTTGAGGAAATAGAAGTGTTTTCGACATTCCTTGGAAATGAACAGTCATGCGATTTTTTTCATAAACTTCAGATATTTCAGAACCAGAAATTGTACAGATATCCCTGATCCTTAAAGAATACTTTTTATCCATAACAAACCCCTTTGTATTTTTTTAGCAATATGATAGATCAAGTGAAATATCTTTTTTTCTTGGCGCCTCCTGCCTGATAACTTTTCCCTTTGCTACTTGAAGGTTAATCGGGATCTTGGTTGTAGGACATGGCTGAAATTTTCCAAACAATAAATCTGCAGCAGCTCTTATTGAATCGGGAGTAGCACTAAAGTTACATATGACGGCATCGGCTTCCTCAGTTGCCCCATAGGGATAAGGAGTATTTGTAACAACAATAACTGTATGACCTGCCTCTTTCAATTTTTTTACAAGAAGTTGATTATTTCCGGACTTTACTATACGAGCATAGTAATTCGTCATGACTACAAGATTTGCTTGTTTTGCAAGCTCTAGACATTCGTTTATCTCCTCTTCGTAAGCAGAAAAATCTGTATCGGTTAGAATAAGATTCGTAGAATGTGTCGACATAGCTTCGCAAAACATGTGGGTATGATGATATGGATCCTTACCAACAAATTCATAAGGTATGCGTTGTTCAATAACTAGAATTCTCTTATTCTTATCAAGAGGTAACAGTTTTTTATTATCCCACATAATAACAATTGATTTTTTTGCTATATCCCATGAAAAATCTATAACCTTCTTATCCCTTACGATCTTGTGAGTTTTTTTCGGATCTCTTTTTCCAGCAGTTTTAAATAATCCTTGATCATATTTCATTTTTAATAGTCTTGTCACTGCTTCGTCAATTCTTTCCATTGGTATTTCACCTTCCTGAACAGCTCGCTTAATACCAAAGAAACATTGACTTCTTGATTCATCATCAGCCTTAAGCAGGATAGTATCCACACCTGCTTTTATTGCTTTTACGCAGGCTTCTGGCAATGGCCAGTTCTTTAAAATTGCTGCCATACCTATTGCATCGGATACGATAACTCCTTCAAAACCAAGCTCTTCTCTCAGCACCCCTTTCAAGATTTTCTCTGAAAGAGTTGCTGGATACTCTTCATCGTATGCAGGATATACCGAGTGAGCAGTCATTATTGCCTTTACACCAGCATCTATAGCGGCTTTAAATGGTACTAATTCAACCTCGTACATTCTCTTTTTATCAACACGAATCACGTCCAGAACATCATGCGCGTCAGTTGCAGAATCACCTCTCCCTGGAAAATGTTTTGCAGTCGCTACAAGCCCACCATCCTGCAGACCTTTAACCAAAGCAGCTGCATGTTTGGCACAGAGATGCGGATCATCGCTGAATGACCTAACCCCAATTTCGGGATTAGCAGGATTGATATTTACATCACAAACTGGTGAATAGATTTGTGTTACACCAATAGCGGTCAACATTCTGCCTATTGTAAGACCTATTTTATAGGTTATATCAGTATCACCAATGGCTGCCATACCCATAGGTGGAGGAAATTGTCTTATTCCACCAGACATATAATCATTCTTGAAATCACCTTCAAAATCTATTGTCATATGAAGAGGGATACCAGACGGACGGCTAAGGGCTATTCGCTGCAATTTATTCAATCTTTCAGTGTACTCTTCTGGTGTGATACTGATACCAAATGTCCTTCCATCAAAATAAGTGTTTGCTATTTTAAAATAACCTTCTGGTTCAACAAAATTTGGGTCTATTTGTGAATTACCCCAATAAAGATTTTTGCATGTCTCCAGTGCATAAGGCTCAAGACATAATCCACCGCAAAGCAATCTTGTAATTTGCTCTGTACCACTTGGGGTAATAATTGCACCACGCCAGGTAAAAGTTAAAAGTTGACCAATCTTATCATCTAAAGTCATTTGACTTAATTTTTCACTTATAAATTTATCTCTTGCATTTGACATGATTTTCACCTCCTTTTATTTTTTAATTTCACTTTCCCAAACACCGCTGTTATTTGGACCTACCCAGAAACCATTTTCAAACTTCCATCCTTCTTCATTAATTACCATATTCTTTGTTTTCCATCCACTCTCAATTCTCCTAGTCAAATCCTCGAAACCTTTATTCCAGCTCAGGCCATCCGGAACAGTCACATTCATACTGCCAGCAGCGTTTGCGTACCTAAGGCAGGACTCTATTGTATGACCCCATACAAATGCAGCTATAAAACCAGCAATAGCTGAATCTCCACTTCCCAAAGCTCCTACAAACTTTTCCTCCTCGTAGACAGGAAACCATAATTCCCTATTAGACCAGTTATCAAGATTAGCACATTTTGCTGCTCCCAGTTTATCCAGCCTATTTTTATCCGCTGTCCTTATGTATAGACCTCTATGACCGCACTTTATCATCGCTACCGCTGTACCCATTTCAATAAGATCTCTTCCTACATTCGAAATCTCTTTTACAGTTATGTGATCGAGCACGCTTTCACCTGGACCAAGATTAGCTCTTTTTTTAAGAAACTCATCCCTATATAAGAAGAAAAATATCTCTTCCGCACTGGGAACCATCAAATCAGTGAGTAATACCCAATCTTCAAGAATTGCCCTCCAGTCCTGTTGCCCCGCATAACTATCTACATCAGGAAGGGATAAATCAAGAGCAGTTGTAGCATTTAATTCCTTTGTTTTCTTAAGTATTCTGGTAAGCTCAGTTCCCTTATTTTCATAAAGCTTTCTCATCCATGGTGGATATCCAAAAAGCACTAATTTGGCTCTTTCAACTAGATCGAAATCCATATCATCGTATCCAAAAGTATCATTCGCACCACAATGATGTAGATAGAAACGATCAATTCCCGGTATACATATTGCAATTGTGTAAGAAGTTGATTCACCCTCAACCATTCTAATACCAGTGAAATGACCCTCATTTTCCTCATACCATCTCAGAACATCTTCACCAAAATTGTCATTTCCAATCTTTCCGATCAATTCGGTTTTTACACCTAGACGTCTTATTGATACTCCGGCATTCGTAACAGGACCACCGCCTACAACGACGCACTTCCCCATATTAATCATCTTACCAGGAATTAGTACATCCGTAACGCTATTTACTTTTTCTTTAATTGTGAATTCGGGTATAATATCAAGACAAATATGTCCTGCTGCTACGACCTCAATATCCTTTTCTTTTACCACTTTTCCCCCCTATCGTTAAACAAAATTTGTGCACTTTGGATTTTTTCTCATTTTCTAGTCATTTAAAATGTTCAATTAATGATTTTAATGCTAATTTAGGCTTACAATTTCTATCAAATAACATTGGATAGTCTTTTCTGCCTGATATCGGTAAATAATTTCTCCACGTCTGGCGGTCATGAACAGCCCATAGTGTAACTCTCTTTATGTTTTCTCTATACTTATGAAACAGAGAAAATAATTCAACATACCTGTCAGCAAGAGCCTTTTCGACTGATTCAGGTAAACCATCGACGTATGGATTATGAACCCTTTGAAATTCCGGAATAAGTAAAGAAATATCTACTGCTTCAGATTCCACTGGATAAATTGGAAGAACACTTATATCCATTTCAGACACAATAACCTTTACCCCTATTCTTGAAAGAGCAAGTATATAAGCCTCAATCTCTTCCAATCTGGGATATTCCAGAAACCAGTGACCCTGTATTCCTACTCCATCAATACGGATACCTCTTTCTTTTAAACTTTCTATTAATTTCATAATACCTTGGCATTTAAAAGGCTTCTCAAAATTATAATCATTATAATACAATTCTGCATCTGGATCGGCTTCACGAGCAAACTCAAAGGCTTTTTGTATATAATCCTCCCCTATTATTTCATACCATTTACTATTTCTTAAACTCCCCTCCTCATCTACCGCCTCATTCACCACATCCCAGCCATGTATTTTACCTTTATAGCGTTCCATAACAGTAAAAATATGCTCCTTCATGCGCTTCAATAAGCCTTCACGATCTACCCAATTGCCTGATACATCCTTAAAAACCCAATCCGGAGTTTGCAAATGCCAGACAAGTGTGTGACCGATGGTAAAAATATTATATTTTTCACCCAATTCGACATATTTATCCACAGTTTCGAAATTGTATTCATTCGGTTTTGGGTGTACTTCTTCCCACTTCAAAATATTTTCAGGGGTTACACTGTTAAAATGCTTTTTTAAAACATACAACGTCTCCCTTTCTTTGCCGCAGACTTGATCTTTGCTCAATGCAACTCCAATATAAAAATCATCTTTGAAAACATCTTTTAATCCAGGGGAATTAGAATTTCCATCTTTATTCATAACTGTTTCTAAATTCCCTGAATTCTTACTTGAATTACACATATACATTTACTCCTTTCAGCTACTTTAATACAAATTTATTTGTTTATTTTAGCCACCTCTAACACTGCATAAAAAGCTGGTTTCGGCATATAATTGCGGTCAAACAATAAAGGATAATCAGCTCTACCCCTTATTGGCCAGAAGTTCCTGAAAGATTGACCATCCTGCATACCCCATAGAGTAACCCTGCTTATTTTATCTTTGTGTTTTAGAAAAACCTCGAAAAATTCCCTATATCTATCAGCTAAAATCTTCTGCATTGAATCTGGTAACCCCTCGGCATATGGATTCAGCTCTGCCCGCAAATCATATACCTTTGTAATATCCGCGCCTATTAACTCTGGATCAGGAAAAGGCAAGACTGTAACATCAAGTTCAGTAATCATAATTTTCACACCCAAATCTGAAAATGCTTTTATACTTGCTTCTATATCTTCAAGGATCTCAGGATAATCCAATCCCCAATGTCCCTGCATACCTATACCATCAATTTGTATCCCTTTTGACTGCAGTCTTTTTAATAGTCTTATCACACCTTCCCTTTTACCAGGTTTCCACATATTAAAATCATTGTAATAAAGTTCTGCATCTGGATCAGCTTCATGGGCAAATTCAAACGCCAGCTCAATATATTCTTCTCCAATAATTTTTAACCACGGAGATTGTCTATAACTTCCATCATCGTTTATAGCTTCATTAACAACATCCCAACCATGAATACGGCCTTTATATCTACCAACCACTTTGAATATATGATCTTTCATTCTTTTTATCAGAACGTCTTTTGATACAGGATTTCCATTATCATCTTTAAAAACCCACTGTGGCGTTTGATAATGCCAAACCAGCGTATGACCCACAATAAACATATTATTTTCTTCACCCAATCTTACAAAAGCATCAGCTGGGCTGAAATTAAAGCTATCAGGTACAGGATGAACTTCCGACCATTTTAAAATATTCTCAGGTGTAATACTGTTAAAATGCTCTTTTAATATGTCTAATGCAACTCTATCTTTACCAGATATTTGGTCTCTATTGAGAGCCACACCAATATAAAAAGCGTCTTCATAAGCTTTCCAGAGAGATGGCTCCTTTGCACAAGAAAAAACTAATAACAATGAAATTAAAATTATGCTTAATTTTTTCATTACAAATCCCTTTCTTTTATACCTCTGCAAAAGATTTTCTTCTCTCCTCAAGATCCCTCTCTATCTGCTTCATCATTTCCTTGCTTATACCATAGAAGAAAAGAGCTACCACTCCAACGTAAAAAGCAGCTGCAGGAAATACACTCATAAGCATTTTTATCCCTAATAATGCCTTCTCTGTTTGTTCAATATTTGGGACGTATCCAAAAAGTGACAGCAACCAACCTGAAATAGCTCCTCCTACACCGAGACCAAACTTCAGACCAAACGTCGCAGCAGAAAAGGCAATTCCGGTAGCTCTTCTCCCTTTTCTCCATTCTGAATAATCAGCAACATCTGCCATCATCGCCCAGAGCATAGGTATTGTTATACCATATGAAAACTGGGCAATTACCTGAAGTATAAACATTATAGTAATAGCTTCTGGTGGCAAGAATATAAATAGAAATATCATTGTTGCTGTTATAAAAAGGCAAACCCTAAAAGTATTTCTCTTCCCGTATAAGAGGGAAAATTTCTTTGTAAAGAATATTCCAATAAGTGTAGCCACGTTCCCTAATATGTTAAACGTATCAAAATATTTAGGATTACCAACATAATATTTGAAATAGTATAAGGTAACACTTCCTCTTAATGAAAGGCTTATAAAAACAAAAATTGTCAATACAAAAAGTGCCATCCAGGGTTTATTATCAAGTAAATCTTTAACATCTTGCTTTAACGAACTTTTTTGCTTCGGATTTGGTTTTACTCTCTCTTTTGTGGTTAGGAATGTTATAATAAAAAACACAACGGCAATTATAGATAATAAACCGATTGTCATCTGGAATCCCTTTGCCTCATTTCCTTGACCAAAAAGGTCAACAAGTTTTCTACCGAATCCCTGAACAAGAAGTGCTGCTGACATGGCGAAGAAAAATCTGTAAGAGGCAAGGCTCGCTCTCTCTTCGATACTGCTTGTTAATACTCCAGTCATGGCTGAGTAAGGAATATTGTTAGCAGTGTACACTGTCCATAAAAGGAAGTATGTCACGTATGCATAAATTATTTTACCCGTAAGACTTAAGTTTGGTGTAGTAAAAGTTACAAAAAAGATTAATCCAAAGGGAGCAGCAGTCCACAAAACCCATGGTCTAAATTTACCCCACTTTGTATTTGTCCTGTCTGATATTGCTCCCATAATCGGATCGGTTATAGCATCCCACATCCTCGCAAGTAAGAATAATGTACCTGCCACCCCTGCTGGTAATCCAAAAACATCAGTATAAAAATACATTAAGAACATCATTGCCGCCTGGAAAACAAAGTTTGCTGCACTATCACCCAGGCTGTAACCTACTTTTTCTTTAATTGATAATTTTTGTGATTCAGTCATTTATTACCTCATTATTTTAAGTATATCATCTTATTAATCTTACTGCCATATTGAGTTTTTAAACAACAGAAATAAACTCCACTGCCAACCTTTTTCCCTGTATTATTAACTCCATTCCAATTCACTTTATATCCGCCAGGATACGCATATCCCTCAAATGGAATTGATATAATATCCCCATATATATCATAAGAATAATTATTGATTTCAAAGTCAATTTCTGTTTTTATATTGAATGGATTGGGGAAATTCTGAAGAAGACGAAAAACAGGCTGGAAGTTTTTTGAATTCCCCATTTTTGTGGACTCACCTATCATAGAGATCGTTACTATTGCCCCTGATTGAATTTGAAGTGCTAAAGAAGAATGATTGAATCCACTGAAATATGAACCCTTCGAAAACCGATTGGAAACGTAACTCTTTGCGTTATTAATGTTAAAATCCTGAATATCGAGAGTATCTTTTATTGTGCTTGATGAAACATTTAATAACACAATTACAAGAGAATCATTATCCGGAGAAATATATGCTGATGCCCTTAAATTATTATTGTCCGAATGGCAGTAAATCCTGTACCAAGAAGGATTTATAAAGTGTGAATAATGCCATAGAGCATAATACTCATCTTTTATTTCATAACTATTATTATTATCTATAGCTATTAATGGTTTTCCGCTTGAAGGCCAAACTAAAGCCCAATATAAATAAGCGGAAACACCTTTAATAGTCAGAGAGTTATGTATTAGCCATGCTGTATTAAACCATGATCCATAATCATATTCTGTCTGGAAAATTGGTTTATCATTATAACGTGAGGCAATTGATAACATATTACCATTAAAACTGTCAGGATTATCATTTCCATCACCACCATGATATAGATGGTGCGCATATCCATAAAAACGTTCTTTATTCATGTTGGAGACAAAATTTTGAAATAGATTGTAACCTATCCCCAGTACCTCTGGAGCCAGGATCTTCGGTGGATCATTCATTTCCTGAAGCTTTATATATATAGAATCAAGAGTTTTATTATAACCGGCTTTTAAATCAGTTTCATAGGGATCAAACAAACAGCAATCCCATGTAGCATTATAAGATGGTTCATTCTGAATACTTATGTATGTTGGGTTTATCCCATATTCACGAAACTTAACTACAGTTTCATACCACCAATTTGCAAACTTTCTATACATGTATTTACCATTTTCCTTCTTTAAAGTACCACCAACTGTACTACCACTGTTCTTTAAATAGGCAGGTGGTGTCCAGGAAGATATTAATATTTTTATAGGACTTCCTCTTCGCTCTTCTGCATTTTCAACAATATCGGCTAAATATGATATATCACTTGTATTTATATCATAAAGATTCCTAAATCTAATTATATCAATCTTTAAATCTTTAAAAATCTTATCATAAATCTCAATCTTTTTTGTATGATCAGATATTAAATGGTAATACCACGCAACAGCTGCCCCAAATCCTTCCATTTTCTGGAACTTAATATATGAATTAACCTTAACTTTTGCTGACAAGCATACTACAAATGTCAATGTTAATAGTAGAGACAGGATACTAGGTTTTTCAAAATTCATTAAATCTCCAGTTCTAGTAAATATCAAAATCTAAATTTACACAATCAATAAACAAGTTATATAATTTATAATCATTATATTTTTTATCAATGAAAAAGTATCCAGCACATAAAATTTTTAATTTCTATTTCAAGTATATTTTACCTTAGTATACTTTCACTATCCGAGTATGACATTTACTTTGTGAATATTGCCATCTGAGAACAATGGCAGCTTATTACACTTTATTTCTTTATCATCAATTATAATCCTGCCTATGCCTTTGTTAACACCAGCAGGATTTTCAATCGTTATGTCATAAGTGGCGTTTCTGAAAACTCTCTTTACTCTTACTAATTTCCAGCTTTTAGGTATACATGGATCAACTATAAGTCCATCAAAATCTGGCCTAATACCTAAAATATATTGAGATATAGCAACAAATGTCCATGCAGCTGTCCCTGTTAGCCATGAATTCTTTGCCTCGCCAAATGTTGGAGCATCTTTCCCAGCAATCATCTGGCTGTATACGTATGGCTCCGCACGATATATATCAATCTCCTTCGCTCTTTTCGGTGGACATACATTCATATAATATTCAAAAGCTCTATCCCCATTACCTAACATAGTCTCTGCTATCATTATCCACGGGTTTGTATGCACAAAAATACCAGCATTCTCTTTGTACCCAGGTGGATAAGAGCTTATTTCCCCAAGATTTATATGATAGGTTTTATATGCAGGTTGTTGTAACATAATACCCTTTGACGTCGCAAGATACTTTTTTACTGATTCAAGAGCTTTTTTAGCATACCCATTGTCAATTCCGACGCCTCCTAAAACGCACCATGCTTGACTTTCAATAAATATTTTGCCCTCATCACACTTAATTGAACCTATTTTTTCTCCATTTGCATCATATGCTCTTAGAAACCATTCATCGTCCCATCCATACTTCAGTATTGCTTCCCTCATTTCATCCGCTTCTTTATGTAAATAATCAACCTTTTCCATTTTGCCCAATACTTTGTATATTTCAGCAAGCCTATCACAGGCAACACAGAAAAGACCGGCTATCATCAGTGATTCAGCTGTTTTACCCTCGCTAATATCCCCAGCAAGTTGAAAACTTTCATCTGGATTTGTAGAAAAACAGTTTAAATTAAGACAATCATTCCAATCAGCGTGCCCTATGAAAGGCAACCCATGGGGACCTTTATTATTTAAAATGTAATTAATAGAAACATCCAAGTGATCAAGCAGTGTAGATTCCTTTGATATTTTATCAGCATATCCAACCTTCTCATTCAAAATTGAAAAATCACCAGTCTCCTTGATATATGCCGAAGTAGATAATATTAACCACAGTGGATCATCATTAAATCCTCCGCCAATTTCTTCATTCCCTTTTTTTGTTAGTGGTTGATACTGGTGAAAACAGGAACCATCTGACATCTGAGTGGATGCAAGGTCAAGTATTCTTTGCCTTGCACGTTCAGGTACCATATGTACAAACCCAAGTATATCCTGATTGCTATCTCTGAAACCAATACCACGTCCAATGCCTGATTCATACAATGAAGCAGATCTTGATAAATTAAAAGTTACCATACATTGATATTGGTTCCAGATATTCACCATTCTGTTTACAATCTCATCTTCAGTTTCAACGTAATATTTTGAAAGCAAAACGGACCAGTATTCTCTTAGTTTATCAAATTCCACATCAATATTTCCACTCTTAGAAAAATATTCTTTAACTTTATAGAAGTCTTCTTTATTTATTACATTTTGAGTTATATATTTTTTCTTCGGGTCATTTTCAGCATATCCAAGCAAGAAATAAAATCTTTTTTCTTCACCCGGTGAAAGCTCCAAGTCTATTTGATGCACGCCAATAGGAGCCCATCCATGAGCTACACTATTAGTACAATTTCCATCCCATATTGCCTGTGGACTTTCTAAACCATAATGCAATCCAACAAAAGAATCTCTGCTGGTATCAAAACCACTTATCGGAAGACTGGAATAAAAATATGCATAGTGATTCCTCCTTTCCCTGTACTCAGTGATATGAAATATAGTTGTATCTTCAATTTCTACTTCTCCTGTTGAAAAATTTCTCTGGAAATTTGTCATGTCATCATAAGCATCCCATAGGCACCACTCAATAAAACTCCACATTCTAATCCTTTTTATTACACCAGTATTATTTTTAATCGTCACATCCCATACTTCGTTTCTGAACCCAACCGGAATAAAAAATCTTATACCAACTGATAAACCTTTCTTCTCACCTTTAATTATGGTATAACCCAGCCCATGTCTGCACTCATAGTCATCAATAATAACTTTCATCGGTTTCCACATAGGATTCCACACATCATTGTTATCCTTTATATATATATATCTTCCATTTGAATCAAATGGAATATTATTGTATCTGTACCTTGTCAATCTTCTCAACCTGGCGTCCTTATAAAAACAATACCCACCTGCAGTATTAGAGATAATACCAAAAAATTCGTCACAACCAAGGTAATTAATCCATGGTAGTGGTGTATCAGGTTTTTTTATAACGAATTCTTTATTAAAGTCATCAAAATACCCATATTTCATTTTGCTCCTCCATATGTTATTTGTTTTTCTCTTACAAAAAACTCACTAAATCATTTTAGTAAGAATAATAATTTAACCTGAAATTTAAAAATAATAATCAGCAATTAAAGTAATTATTTTATGCCCCGATATATAATAGGGAGATTATTAAAACTTTATTGCAAAAATCCGATATTTGATTTATTTTAAAGATGCTCTTAAGAGTAAATTCATGTAATCAAATGAATATTATGGAGTAAAAAATAATGAATAATATTAAAAGGTTAGAAAACCCACTGCTTTATATCATAGTGGGTATATTAGTATCTTTAATCTTAATCAATTTAATATTGTTCTTTGTAACAAATTCAAATATAAATTTCTGGATTTCCTTTTCCTCATTGACAATAGTGTCTTTGAGCTTTGTTACTTTCATTGTTCTATATACAAAATATGCAAAAAAAAATAGGATTGAGGAATACATTAAAAACATATTAGAAGATAAAGAAGCATTGGATAATGATTTCCAGGCTATAAATACATCTATGACAGAATTAGCTAATGGAAATCTAACTTATAAAATGAGTTTACAATCAAAGCCAATACGATTAAATGGTAACGATTCAGAACAACTCTCTCAAATGACAGAGTTATTAAATTCAATCATCAACCATTTATATGAGTTTATGGATCAATTCAATGATGTTACATATGAACATTGCTTACGTTTATGTTATGTTGGTGCTGATTCCTTTAAAGAAGGCCAAAAATGTGCAGAAATAATGGCTGAATTGATAAATAAAACTGGTAAAGTAGCAATAATTACAGGTAGCTTTAATGCTACTGGACTTGAGTTAAGAAGAAGGGGCTTCCAGAGCTATATATATAATAACTTCAAAGATATAAAAATTATTGGTGCATTTGAGGAACATGAAAGCGATGAAATTGCTTATCAGGTTACCAGAGAAATTATACAGAAATATCCCGATATTAAAGGAATTTATGTTACCGAAGGTGCAACTCCTCCAGGCGTTGCTAAAGCAGTTGAAGAGTCAGGAAGAACTGATATAAAAATCGTTGGTCATGATTTAACGGATGAGACTATGCGATATTTGAAAAAAGGGATAATCAGTGTAACCATTGGACAGGGGCCTTTTGCCCAGGGTCACGACCCCGTGATACATCTTTTTAATCATTTAGTAGGAGGATGGAAACCAAATACCCCAAGACTACTAACAAACATGGATATCGTAACAAAGGAAAACTACAGAAATTATTGGAAAGAAGGTATCGGCATAATACAAACAAAAGAGTCATTGGAAAAACTTGCAAAACCATTTAATATAGTTCCCAAAAAAACTTTAAAAATAGCCGTTCTAGGTAGAGAGGATTCTGCATTCTGGATACCTGTTAAACAAGGTGTACATCATGCAGCAAAGGAACTCGAAAAATACAACACTATTGTTGATTGGATAATACCAAAAGAAGCAATTGAAAAAAGAGAAGTTTCTGCCAAAACCTATGGTCCAGAATTACAAAAGTTAATGAAAAGCTACGACGCAATAGCTATTACTAATGTTGACAAAGAACTAGTCCCATTGATAAATAAAGCTGTTAAGAGTGGTATCCCGGTAGCAACAGCCAACAGTGAACCCCTTAGCCTTAGAAGTCTTATAAGTACTATAAAGGATCAACTGGAAGACATTATAAATCAAAGCAATAGTTTAAGTGAGAGCGCTGATGCATCAAACCAGGCAATACACCAGATTAATGCAGCTGTCAGCCAGGTTGCTAAGGAAGCACAAAACCTGAATACGCTATTAACAAATACCCAACATTCACTTGAGTCATTGATCGACGATTTAAACAAAATAGATAGTCTTGCTCGAGAAAGTAACAATGTTGCAGAAGAGACAACAAAATCATTCAATATGGGAATTAAAGCGGTTGAAAACGCTATCAATAATATAAAGGATATTTCTACATCTGTTGAAAAAACAAAGGAAATTGTGAATATTCTTAATTCGCACTCAACTAAAATAAATGACATCATAATGCTTATCAATAGCATAACAAAACAAATTAATTTATTATCACTAAATGCATCAGTTGAGGCAGCCAGAGCCGGTGAAGCAGGAAGAGGTTTCATAGTAATAGCTGAAGAAATAAGAAATCTTGCACTGAACACAGATAAAGCAACAAAGGAAGTAGTCGGTGTTGTAGAATCAATCCTCGACGATATTAAAGAGGTTTATCAATTAACTGAAGAAGATGTAGCAAAGGTCACTGAATTAACAAAGCTTACAGACACGTTAAGAGAGACATTTAACGATATACAAAACTCTGTGGATAAGAATAAAATGCATGTAAATAATATAGCAGATTCCATAATCGAAATGAGCAAACTCTCTGGCGAAGTAAAAGACGCTATGAAAAAAGTTGCTGAGGTTAGTGAAAACAATGCGGCAGCTTCCGAAGAAGTATTTACTACTATTCAATCTTTAGCAACACAAATTTATAATACCACTGAGCTTGCCAATTCTTTTAAGACAATTGCCGAAGGACAGCAAACAATGCTCGCTAAATTTATAGTATAGAAAACAATAGCCTAATCAATCTTCGAGTTTATCTAACCAATTTTTCTTTAAGATCAAACTTGTTATAAATACTGATCCAGAAGCAATCAATACAGCATAAAATTGTTTTAAAACAAGGTACATTGATAACGCTATAATTGATATCTGCCAGACTAAACCTATACTAATATTAAAAATGTCTCTTTTAAAATTTGTATTCTTTTTAAAAGAAGGATTTTTTTCTTTGACTTTTCTATATATCGGTTCCCAGAATCCCCATGGTCTTGTAATAGAATAAAAGTTTTTCAAAATATTATCAGATTCGGGTTTAGACAGAAAAGTTCCCGATATACATCCGATGATAGATATTAGCAAAATAATAGGAAAACTATTAAGAGCAGAAAGAGAGGGAAAAATAGCTGGTATCACCATAGAGGCAAGTATTCCACTTATCATACCCCAAAAGTAACCATATCCATTAAATCGCCACCAGTACCATTTTAAGAAGTTCGGTGCCGCATACCCTCCCCATAATGCAGAAACTATCCAGAGAGTCACCTGATTGATAGATTCAGTCATAAAACCAAATAAAAACCCCAGCAACACCACAAGAATTGATGCCAAATAACTTAAAAACACCAATTTTTTATCACTGGCTTCTGGATTAACATATTTTCTATAGATATCATTGACTAAATATGCAGGTGCAGCATTTACAGTAGCGGCAAATGTAGACATAAAAGCAGAAATAAATCCGGCCAAAACAAACCCTTTAATTCCAATTGGAATAAAATTCCTCAGAGCATAGGGTAAAACCATCTCAAAATCAATATTATCACCCATAGCCCTCAATTCTGGCATAAAATAGACAAGAGCAAGAACTGTCAATCCAGTAACCATTAAATATCTCGGGAAATTCAATACAACATTAACAAAGCTACTCATCAAACTTGCCTCTTTTGGACTCCTAGTCGCAAGTATCCTCTGCATATCATAATTCGGAGCCGGTCCTGCCATGCTTATTATAATCCCCTTAAATAACATCATTATGAAAATAAAGCCAAAAATTTCATAACCATCTGCAGATATTTTATTATTAACTGCATCAAGTATACCCGACCAGTCAAGGTTAAGGTGCCAGCCAAAAAATATACTCTTCCATCCCTCAGGAACAATCTTATCAAGCATCCCCGGAGATACCTTAGCCATAGCAATTATACCAACAGCAATTGATGCGATTGTCATAATTAAAAACTGCAAAACCTCAGTAAATACAACAGAAAACATACCCCCAGCAACTACATAAATTGTTGTTATACTCATAATTATAACCGCATATGCCTTTGGTGATAAATCCCAAGGGAGAAAAGTGGCTGCAAACTTTCCGATTCCCTGAAATGCATATGCAAGAAAACCAATAACACTCACAAGTGCGTAAAAAACAACGCTGATATGAGCAAGCTTCGATCCTGTACCGTTACCAAAACGAAATGTTATCCACTCCGCTCCTGTCATAACGTTTGATCTTCTTAACCAAGATGAAAGATATATCATAAGGAAAATTTGATTAAATATAGGCCATAACCATGGTAGCCAGGCACTTTTCATTCCATAAACAAAACAGAGATACACAAGCCACATTGTACCTGTAATATCGAACATACCTGATGCATTGGAAATGCCAAGGATATACCAGGGCAAACTCTTTTCGCCTAAAAAATACGATTCAAGGTTCTTCGACGCCCTTTTAGAAATATAAATTCCAATAAAAATTGTTGCCAGAATGTAGGCAAATATTATCCCCACATCGATAAAATGTAGTTGCATATTTCCTCCAGAAGATTAACAACACAAATATGGCAATTTAAATTTTCTACAAAATATTTTTCGATTCGTCATATCAATGATTTATTAATTATAAAATATTCCTGTCAATTTTACAAACTAGTATTTCCATTGACACTGTATCTACACTTAATAATTTCAATGAAATACATGCTTGCATTCAATATTATTATATTATTATAAAATTTGAAAAGAAAAATACAATTAAGAACAGTCTATATATAAAGATTGAAATACTGACATTAAATATTTTATTACCCGTACAACTACGAATGACAAGTAAAATGATTAAATTATTCTACACATACATAAATCTATTTTTACACATCAATCTCAATCCACATATAATAGCAAACATTTAAGATATAATGATTCCTCAATACCAGGAATTACTGGACGATCTGAAGATTGATAACCTATTTTCATTATTTTTACTCTTTTTTTCGTTAGTTGAGAGCTTTTATCTATTATTTCAATAAACATATCTAAAGAAAGAATCTGACTGCAACAACAGGTAATCAAATAGCCACCTGGTCTAATAAGTCTAAGAGCCTTAGAATTTATTTATTCATATCCCTTAATACCATTTTCAATCTTCCTTCTATTCTGAATAAATGCTGGTGGATCAAGAATTATTATTTCTTATAATTCATTCTCGAATAATTTATCATTCAAGAAATTAAATACATTTCCTTTTACAATTTCATACATGCCTTCCGCAATAGAATTGAATTTTAAGTTCTTATTCAGAACTTCCAGAACACTTGCTGAACTTTCAACGAATGTAACATGATTCGCTCCAAACTGAATTCCACGTAATCTCAAACCCAGGGAATTATTCCTCGAATCATAAATTTTCACAACCTCACCAAGATCGTATAAATTTATTTCTGATAAAATGTGCTTTTTTTCAAGAAATGGTCGGAAATATGAAATATTTTAATAAAAATTGCTTTCTTCACTTTTAAAATAAATAGCTTTTAATAGTTATTAAAATGGCGTTGAAACAAAAGCCTGATAATTGGAATAATTATATAGCGGATTTCTTTTTGGACAATAAAGCTCCCCGCTTTTGGGATTGTCATCCTGAGTATATATCCATATTCTTTTTTCATCCCATACAACAATCTCATCTCTGCAGTCACCAACAATATCAAGAGCTGCCACACACATATCCGGATGTCCATCATCAGGAAATAGCAATACTTTCTGACTATATCCATTCCATGCTCCACCTTCATCAACATTCCCATTCAGAAGGATAAACTCTTCGCTAATTCCCGTCCAGTTCAATGGAAGACATAAAGCGCCATAATTAAACGGTTCAAATTGGTGGAAAATTCTTCCCTCAGAATCATAATAGGTAACAATCCCTTGATTACCCCAGTAATTTATCGTTACGACTTCCAGTCCAGGCAAATCATCTCGTAAGTTAAGTACTGCAGGACTCTGCACATGCCCTATATAATGATGTTGAAACATGTTTCCCACAATATCCATGAATATCATTCCTTCATCACTCGCTGCGCATATAACCTGCCATTTGCCATTATTTTCAAAAATTGCTACACCATCAGCATGATCCTTAAGACTATTTTCTAAGTTCCATAGAATTTTCCCATTATCATCAAAAAGTGTATAACCCATGAGTATTTCATCTTTTCCATCGCCATCCATATCTTCTGGATAGGGATAATGTCCGGTGTTGCAATTTGCTTCCCACAACAAATTTAAATTTGAATCATAAACCCAGAAACTCTTATATCTATCTTTTAGTATCATGTTTGAATCATATCCTTTGCCCTCAATATCACAAAAACAAATACAATCCCCAAGTATTCTTTCAAATCTATTGTATCCACCTACACTTCTTACAGCAGGGTTTACGTATGGGGTAAGTTCGCTTCTAATGAGCATCCCAGAATTTCCATCTGTAATATTAATAGTACCGTTCATGCAATAAATTACTTCAGTTTTTCCATCATTATTTATATCATATATTTGAAAAGCCACATCACTCGTTAGGATATGCTTCCATGGATCAGGAAATCCTTTCTGCCATAATATCTCACCATCTACAGTTATCGCAGTAAGGCAACTTAGTTCGCTATTTCTATCCTTTGGTCCATGATTCACAACTTGCCCTATTAGAATTTCAATAGTACCATCATTATTCAAATCACCGAATCTCAAATTTCTTCCCGTCCCAAATCCCGGGGTTTTTATTTTCCGATATAACACCATATTCGGAATGTTTTTTCTTAACTCATTTAATTTTTTCTTTTCTGCAATTCCCTTTCCTTTATATTTAAGCCAATTAAAATATGAGGTGGAAACTTTTATTTCCCCGAACCAGGCAGGTACATCAGAAAGAAAACCAATTTTACCATTTGAAAAAGCATTATCTATACCCTTTAATTTAACATTATTATTAAAGGAAACATGCAGTTTGTCCTTATTAACAATAATTTCAACCGAAATAGGTTTTTTTATTTTATCAATTGTACAACTATCAATAATTTTTTCTAACGGTTTTCTCAATCCGATACCATGATTTGCCTTTATTAATACAAATCTTCGCCTATAAATGCCTGCAAAATAATACTGTCTATCGTTTTGATATCTAAAAATAATTCCGCACCTACCTTTGATATCATATGGGTAAAATGATGTTATTAATCGATAGTCCTGCCATCCTTTATCCCCTGCCACAATGATCGGATGCCAGTGACTATCAGGATTAGAAGCTTCCTGAAAAAAGACCCTTTTATTATCTATCTCCCTAACTGACCACGATGGATGCAGGTTATACCTAAAAGTAGATACTGCCCATCCACCCTTTGGCCTCAGTACAGGTAGGTAATGATATTCAGCAAGTGCCCCAACATCTGTTAATAAAGGACCTCTATTAAGTGTAGTGTAATCATCGTATAGTAGTATTTTTGGGAAATTATAACAATTATGTAACAGAATAAACAATGAAAAGAATAATACAATTTTAAGTGTTCTAATGTTCAAGATACCAAACATACATGGAAAATAAATTAAAGAATATCATCAATAGTTATCCCATCCATATCATCAAATTCCTGATTCTCTCCTCCCATAGCCCATACAAATTTATATGCCTTTGTCCCACATCCTGAATGGATTGACCATATAGGAGAAATAACAGCCTGAAGGTTTCTTACTACTATATGTCTGGTTTCAGAAGGCTCACCCATATAATGAAATACTACAGAATCATCTTCGACGTCAAAATACATATATACTTCTGAACGTCTCTGATGTGTGTGTGGTGGCATTGTATTCCACACATTCCCCTTTTCCAAAATAGTAATCCCCATTACCAGTTGACAGCTTGTGATGCCATTTGGATGAATGTATTTATAAATTGTTCTCTTATTAGCCATTTCCTGACTTCCTAGTTCCGTTACCTCCGCATCATTGATTCCAATCTTTTTATCTGGATACTCGATATGAGCTGGATAACTCACAAAATAGAACTTTGCAAAATCATCCCTACTCAGACTTTTAAAAGATATTGTTTTATCCCCTTTACCTATATACAGGCATTCAAGTTTCTCCAATTCATATTCTTTATTATCGACAATAACTGAACCATTCCCTCCTACATTTATTATACCCAGTTCTCTCCTTGAATTAAAATAATCGGATCCTGTCTCTCTTTTACTCCCCCTCAATTGTAATTCAGCTGATTTTGGAAATGCTCCTCCAACAATTGCTCGATCAATCTCAGAATAATACAACCTGACTTCATCTGGAACAAACAACTCATCTAAAAGAAACTTTTCCCTTATCTTATGGGTAGTCATAGTTCTAAAATCAACTGGATCTACACTATATTTCAATATCATTTAAACCCCTCCTAATGAATTATTTTAATAATTGGCTTTTATCTCTTTATTTCCAATTCTTATTTTAATTGGGCTATTTAATTTCTCTAAAATATCTTCCAAATAAGATTCAAATTGCTTTATATTCTTAATACCATCGGGCTCCTGCTCCCAAGCTGCTAGAAAATAGAATCTCAATGACTTGTCTATAGTTTTTAATCTTACTATATGATTAAGATCATCTTCAGTAATATTAACCATATTTTTTTTGTTGTAGATAAGAGCAGTTCCGAGATTATCTCCAGCAAGACTCTGTTTGCCATATAGCGCTATATAATTCCAGCCGCCGTCACTGCTTGAAAGGAATACACAATTACTACATTTAGCCAATCCGGTACACAAGTTATCCACATCTCGATCTAATCTAATATCGTAGCGCGTCAATCTAGTTCCACCTGTTATACTCAGATCAGTTTCAACATCGTACTTATTATTCCCCACTTTCCATCCATAATACTTAATCTTTACCTGCGCCATGATTGGGCCATCACTTACAATCCAGCATAATACACTATCCGTATTAGAGACTTTGTGGACTTTATTCTGGTAATACATACCAAGAGTTCCAATACCCAGCGACTCGCCAACCTTAAATATATCCATCCCCCAATCGGACATATTATGATACGATTCGAAATCTTTTAAGCCAACATTCATTAGTATCATATCGCGAGTCTTCTTTCCAAATATATCTATGGAATTCCTCCAGTCAAGATATAACCTATACCCAACACGATCTGATTCCCAACCAGGCCCTTCATACCTAAAATAGGTAGAATGATCTGTATGCTGTGGAGGTACTCTGACAAACTTTACATTTTTAAACTCACCACCTTTATATAGGCGTCCTTCCCATTTTCCACCGAATTTATGTGAAATCTCAGCATAAGCTCTTCTTGGATAGTTATGTTCCACTTTACCAGAGTCTTTAAAATAAATTTTTATCTTCTTCTTTTCTTTGGGTTTAAAATTGACTAAAAGCACCATATAATCTGTAACCCCATCAACATTAACATCCACAATCTGATGAGGTATTTCGACACCATCGGATATTACAACACATGCATTTGGATTAAATCTTTTATCGACATCCTTTAGGCTGTTTATCGGAAGATATATAGCCTCATTCTTTCTGGACTTTCCTATTTCATTTATTCCTGTAACACCTATTGAATAAGGATAATCTTTTAAAATAGATGACTGTTGACATTGAATAGCAAACAAACATATCAAACTAACAAGTAGATATGACTTGCTAAAAATTCTCATGATAAACCTCCATTCATTTATATCAAACAATAACCTATTTAACCAGAATAAATTTCATGAAAAGAAAATTTACCTTTCTGCCACGGAGCAAGTTCAGGCAATAATTTTTCAAATTCATTTATCAATTCTTTTTCATAATCTTTTGTGTAGGTACCGTTTAAAAACTTATCTATACCTTCTCTGAAGAATCTTTCCCATGAATCTTCTTCACCGCCTGGATTAATTGGATAAAACAAGGCATTATTCGCCCTTGCTGCTTTCATATCGCCGGGTGCATCACCAATCATCAATATTTTACCTTGTTCATACTTCCCCTGACTTGCAAGTTGAATATGTTCCTTTTTACTACCCATTTCCTGACCTGCAATAACACGTACATATTTTTCTATTTTATGTTCAGCCCATTCACGTCTTAAAGCCTCAACAGGAGTAGCAGAACATACTATTATGTCGGCCTTTTGCGACAATTTCTCCAAAGACTCCTTCACAAATGGAAAAGGCGGCACTCCATGAACAATCTCTGCTACCGTCCTATTCACTGCCTCACTCCATTCAAGAGCATTTTCCAAAATTGGTTCACCAGTCCTCTCTACCTCTGCCTTTAAGGCTGGATTACCAAGCTTCGTTTCCCTTTCTATCCATTCCCTTAACGGTTTCGCCTCAGGTACTTCAATGTGTCTTTTTCTTACATCATCCCACTCTCTTAATAAATCAAAAGTTTTAATCAGAGCAGGAAATCTATTTACCCCTCTCCATTTTGAATACAGATTAACGAATTCAGCTGCAGCTCTTGCATATTTCGAAACAGGTTGTAATTTCCAGTACTTAATAATATTGGGAATAAAACACTCCTTATGCTTTATTTCCATTGTATCAAAAGCACATCCGTCTGAATCGATCGCAACAAGATAATCATGTTTGGGTTCCATTTCTCTTAATTCTTTCTGCGGATCCTGCATGGCTCAACCTCCCAAAAGCTTATTATAAATAAATCATTGGAAATCTGATTTTATATACTTTACACATTCTTCCCAACTCCAAACCCCCAATTCTCAATTCACCTATACGCTTGTGGAATAAATTCTGGCAACTTCTTCTCAGCAAAAACTATCTTCAGTCTCGCAAACCTTTGTCTACCACTAACTATTGGTACACTCACCCAGTCTTCACCAATCAAAGGTCTTGCATATTTAATAAAATCATCTGTGACATCAATTTTATTTGGTGCTATCCAATTCTCAGGAAATTTTCTCTCCGAATTAGCAACAACCTCAAGTGGCACTCTGTCATACTCAACATTATAAATAATTCCCGGTTTACGGATTATAGTGGACATATACCCTGATCCATATTCAATAGCTATTACCACAGCATTCTGACCTACTTTATAAGCCTCATCAAGATCAACAGTTGATGCATAAATGATCGAGTCCCTCTGATCTGTCCCGGGTGTCTGACCCCTTGCAGCACCCCTTGCCTTTATTCCAACCCTATTAAGATGATTCACTATGACCTGCTTGACCGTAATCATACCGGAACTAAACATCGTATGCCCAAAAGAATCTTTAATTTCATCTATCTCCCCTACATCAAAACCTTCACTCACTACAACAATCACTCTACCACTTCTTTTTAACTCATCATTTACCAAGTCAGTCATCTGCTCTAATGTAAGCCCTGATTCGCGCATATATATCTGAAGTGGGAACTGTCTCTTCGGATCAGCCAATCTTGCAGCAGCAGGGATAAATCCAATTTTTCTTCCCATAGCTTGAATAACTATCACTGGATCGGAAGGAGACGAACCTCTATTTTCTTCCTCAATATTCTGTATTACATTTGCCCAGTATCTGGCCACCGATCCATAACCTGGAGTATGATCTACAAGTTTAAATTCTGAATCACCAACATCATTATCTATCGTCTTTGCTACACCAACTGCAACTAAGTCAAGTCCTTGCTCATGTGCAAGCTTGTCGATTTTATGTGCGGTATCCATAGAATCATTTCCACCTATATAGAAAAAATATCCAATATCATGAGCTTTAAAAACATCTACTATCCTTTGAAAGTCCTCAGTCTGATGTGATTTCAGTTTATACCTGCAGGTACCTATTGAACCTGCCGCAGGTGTTGTCCTTAATAAAGAAATCTCTTCTTCAGGCTGGATAGATAAATTAAGTAACTCCTCTTTAAGGATTCCCTCTATTCCATGCCATCCGCCATAGATGGTACCGAATTTATCAGGGTACATCTTTATCGTTTCAATTATACCTCTTAGAGTGTTGTTTATTACTGGCGTTGGTCCACCTGATTGAGCCACAATCACATTTTTATTAGGCATTACTCCTTATCTCCTACAAACTTTTACGACCACCCTTTCTTAAAGGGATCATTTTGCAACCTGTAAAGATACTCACCGGCCTTTGGTACATACAAAATACCCTCCGATTCCTTATCCACCCAGTCTTCTATTTTAATATCATTATAGTTAATATATCCAAGATTTATTTGATGGCATATTTCTTTAGAGATCCCAGTAGCGAGTATAACATTTATTCTTGGTACTTCTAACCCATTTCCGTATTTTCCAACTCCTTTTACATGGGTGGAATGTGCCAATACAGCCCAAGGTATATCTTTGTATTTATCCCACTGTTCTAAATAAAAATCACGAACATGATAACCTATTTGCCGTATCAATTTACCATGCGTATAAGATATTTCTGTAATATGGGGAGCATAAATAATGAGTTCCCCTCCATCAGCTACAACCGGTTCAAGTTTATACATGCACTTTGCACCAACCCATAAATCATCATACATCTCAGGAGCTCGAGACAGAACTTTTTTAAATGGTCTATCTTTTATTACTATGTGAACTTTCTTTGATAAATCACTTGCTTTATCCCAAGCTACCTCAGGAGTACCAAAATATACACCGCATAGTTCATCACCCTTAACTACCAGACTAAAACAATACTTTTCCATTCTAATAAAAGAAGCAGCAAGATCAACAACATTTCTTACAGGTGTATACTTTTCCCCAATTATTACAGGACTCGTGATTAACGCGCCAAGCCAGTGAAACATATCAATTATTTCCTGTCCAGCTACACCAGGGAAAAAATATTTATTACCTCCAGAAAATCCGATTACTTCATGGGGAAATACAGGACCTACTATTATCACCATGTCATAGTCAAAAATTATTTTATTAACATGAATATCTACCTCTTTATCCATCAAACCATTGGAAACTTCTAGTATCGTATCTCTCTTTATTGTTCCTATATATTTTAACTGATCTGGTTTATTCCAGTAATGATTGAAAAACCGCGATTTTGAAAACTTAGCATCATATTCAAATCTCTCTATTTCCAACATTTTCATTATTCGTTCATTACTCATAGGAGGATGAGTACCAAGGGCTATTAGAAAATCAAGTAGTCTAGCTCTATCTGCCAGAAGGGAATATATAATTCTAAAAAGTAGACCAATAGGTACAGTCCTTGTATGATCAGGGATTACAAATAAAATTCTTTTCCCATCAGGTTTTATTTCCCTGAATGCCTCATAAAATACTTCATATATTTCCTCATTTTCCAAAATCCTATCTTCGAAACCAATTCCTATCATACCACTGCTCAAACTGTATGTTATAGATTAGCTAACCATCCGCCATCAACATAAATAACCTGACCCGTTATAAAATCAGAGGATTCAGATGCAAGAAATACCGCAGTTCCAACCAATTCTTCTGGTTTTCCCCATCTACCTAAGGGAGTACGAAGTTTTACCCATTCAGTAAATTTCTCATCCTCAACGAGAGGTTTTGTAAGTTCTGTCTCAAAGTAGCCAGGGCCAATAGCGTTAACATTAATTCCATCTTTAGCCCATTCTACCGCTAAAGCCTTTGTCAACTGTCTTATACCCCCTTTACTTGCAGCATATGCAGGTATAGAAGCACGAGCTGCCTCGCTTAGTAAGGATGCTATGTTAATTATCTTTCCTTTTCTTCCATCCTGTATACAATGGCGAGCAAATTGCTGGCTGAGGACAAAAGTAGTTGTTAAATTTAGCTTCAGAACTCTGTCCCACTGTTCAAGTGGAAAATCCATTGCCTTTTCACGATAAATTGTCCCTGCTATATTTGCAAGAATGTCTATTCTTTCAACTTCCTTAATTACATCCTCAAACCACTTCGGTATAACCTCAATCTCAAAAAGATCGAATGGGAAAACCCAAGCTTTTTTCCCCACAGAATTTACCATCTTTGCCGTCTCCTCGAGAGCTTCTTTACCTCTTGATACAAGGACAAGGTCTGCTCCAGCTTCAGCAAATCCCAATGCAATTGCTCTACCAAGCCCCCTGCTTGCACCTGTCACCATTGCAATTTTACCATCTAGACGAAATTTATCTAATATTCCAGCCATTTTTTCTCCCCCTTCTATTCAATTTTTTTCCATTCAGTATGGAAAAATTGACCGCGAGGTTTATCAACTCTTTCATATGTATGAGCGCCAAAATAATCTCTCTGTGCTTGAAGTAAATTTGCAGGTAACCTTTCTGCTCTATAACTATCATAATATGCTAAGGCACTACTAAAAGCTGGCACCGGTATACCATTTTGCAAAGCCACGGTTACCACTTCACGCCATGCTGATTGACATTCATCAATAGCTGACTTAAAATATGGATCAAGTATCAGGTTTAGCAGATTAGCATCCCTGTCATAGGCTTCTTTAATCCTATTAAGAAATTGTGCTCTAATAATGCAACCAGCTCTCCATATTGATGCAATCGAACCAAAATTCAAATCCCACCCTTCCTCCTTCTTGGCATCACTCATTAACTGAAAACCTTGTGCATAGCTACATATTTTTGATGCATAAAGTGCTTTTCTAATTTTTTCTATAAACTCCTTCTTATCCCCTTTAAATTGAATACTAGGGCCACCCAGCACATTAGAAGCAGCTACTCTTTCTTCTTTTCTTGCGCTTACTATCCTTGCAAACACCGCCTCCGCTATTGTTGGAGCAGGTGTACCATAATCAAGCGCCACCTGGCTCGTCCATTTCCCAGTACCCTTCTGTCCAGCCGTATCCAATATAACATCGACCATCGGCCTCCCTGTTTCATCATCCTTTTTCGCCAATATATCAGCCGTTATCTCAATTAAGTAACTGTTCAAATCGCCTTTATTCCATTCAGCAAATACCTTACCCATTTCATCAGGAGTCAAACCAAGAAGTTTATTCATAAGGAAATATGCTTCACATATCATTTGCATATCACCATATTCTATACCATTATGTACCATTTTCACAAAATGACCTGCACCATCAGATCCAATCCATGCACAGCAAGGTTTATTATCGTCAGCCTTTGCAGCAATATCCAGAAATATGTCTTCAATATGCTTCCACGCTTCTGGTGAGCCTCCCGGCATAATGGACGGACCCTTCAATGCTCCTTCCTCTCCACCAGATACACCAGTACCAATGTACAATAGTCCCTTACTTTCAACATATTTCGATCTTCTCTGTGTATCCCGATAAAAACTATTCCCGCCATCAATTATTATATCGCCCTTTTCAAGTAATGGAACCAATTTTTCAATAAAATCATCGACTGGCTGACCAGCTTTTACAAGTAGCATTATCTTCCGTGGCCTTTTCAAACTTTCCACAAACTCTTCTAAACTATGCGTTCCTTTTATCTTTTTACCTTGTGCTCTTGTATTAATAAATTCATCTACCTTACTTACTGTTCGATTATAAACTGCAACCGAATATCCATGCCTCTCCATGTTCAGAACCAGATTCTGTCCCATTACTGCAAGCCCAATTAAACCAATATCATATTTTTCCATTTTGCCTTCCCTCCATTATTTACTTAACCAGTTTAAAATTTTTTGTGCAACAGACTCTCTAGTAAAGCCAAACTTCTCTGCAAGGACTTTGTAAGGTGCTGATGCGCCAAAGCGATCTATACCAATTACCATTGTTGAAGAGTCCGTAATATCTTTCCATAACGACGTAACACCCGCCTCAACAACTACCACCTTCGAATCTGATGGTATTAGGCACTTTTTATAATTGTCATCCTGCTGTTTAAATAACTTTACTGAAGGCATAGAAATAACTCTGACATCCAATCCTTTTTCGTCTAATATTCTTTTTGCCTCTACCGCTACATTTACCTCAGAACCAGTTCCGATAATTACAACATCAGGCACCTCTTTTTTTGAATTTGATAAGATATATCCACCTTTTAAAACATCATCTGGACTAAAGTTACTATCTCTTTCCAATGCTGGCACTTTCTGCCTAGTTAGAAATAGAGCCGTAGGTCCATCTTTTCTTCTAATTGCATACGCCCATGCCATAGCAACCTCCACCCAATCAGCCGGACGGAAATCAATTAAATTCGGTATTAACCTTAAAGAAGCTATTTGCTCTATTGGCTGATGAGTGGGTCCATCTTCACCTATAAAAATGCTGTCATGAGTAAAAACATAAATTACCTGGGTTTCCATCATTGCTGCGAGTCTGATAGGTGGACGCATATAATCGGAAAATACAAGAAAAGTGGCACCGAAAGGAATAAATCCACCATATAGTGATACACCATTCAATATAGACCCCATGGCATGTTCTCTAATTCCAAAGTGGAAATTTCTTCCCCTAAAATTTCCTTGTGAAATTGACTCGTATGCTCTCATATAAGTATTTGTTGAAGGTGCCAGATCTGCCGAACCACCCACAAGATTTGGAACCAGATCAGCTGCTTTCTGGATCACTTTTCCTGATAATTTTCTCGTAGCATCACTGGCGTCTTTTACCACTTCAAGTAATTCTTTTTCAAGATTATCTGGCACTTCTTTATTAACAAATTTCAACCATTCTCTGTATAATTCAGGATATTTTGACTTCCATTCATTAAATTTTATCTCCCACTTTTTATATTCCTCAGTAAGCTCCTTCACCCTTTCATTAAACAATTCTTTTATATCTTCCGGTACAAAAAATTCTTTATCTTCGTACCATCCCATATTACGCTTTGAAAGTTTGAGCTCTTCTTCACCAAGGGGTGCACCATGAACCTCTGCATTATCCTGCTTATTTGGACTACCATATCCTATGTGAGATTTGGTGATTATTATTGATGGTTTATCATTTTCATTTATCGCGGCTTCAACAGCATTAATAAAACCTTGATAATCATAAGCATCAGCATTTAATACCTGCCACCCATAAGCTTCAAATCTTTTATGCACATTCTCAGAAAATGTTAAATCGGTCTTACCTTCTATTGTTATTCTATTATCATCATAAATATATATTATATTACCCAATCCTAAATGACCAGCTAGTGAGGCAGCCTCGCATGCCACTCCCTCCATTATGTCACCATCACTAACGATGGCATAAACCTTATGATCACCAAATACATTATATTCAGGTGTATTAAATCTCTCAGCAACTATTTTTGAAGCTATAGCCATCCCTATTCCATTAGCAAAACCCTGTCCAAGAGGACCTGTTGTGGTTTCAACTCCTGGCAAGCACCAGTACTCAGGATGCCCAGGCGTCTTACTGCCCCATTGCCTAAAAGACTTCAAGTCTTCTATTGTAACATCATAGCCACATAGATACAACATTGAATAAAGTAGCATCGAACCATGACCAGCAGATAGAACAAATCTATCCCGATTTACCCAATCAGGTACCATTGGATTAAACTTTAAGAAGTGTGTCCACAATATAAATGCAACATCTGCCATACCCATTGGCATTCCGGGATGCCCCGAATTTGCTTTTTGAACTCCATCAGCAGAGAGAAACCTTATTGTATTTGCTCCTCTCTTTATGATATCCTCTGTACACTTCAATACTGCCATTTTTCCCCCCTTTTATATTAAAATTATACGCCACTAAATACTGAAAAACCACCGTCGACAGGTACCACTACTCCGGTAACAAAATTAGAAGCTGGTGATATCAACCAGATCATAGTTCCTATTAAATCCTTAGGATCACCAAATCTACCCATCGGAGTATGATCTATAATCTTTTTTCCCCTCTCAGTTAAATTGCCAGTTTTCTCATCAATTAATAGGAATCTATTTTGATTTGTTAAGAAAAATCCAGGTGCTACAGCATTTACTCTTATTTTAGGAGAATATTCCTGTGCCATATATACAGCAAGCCATTGAGTAAAATTACTAACACCTGCTTTTGCTGCAGAATATATAGGAACTTTTGTAAGAACTCTCACTGCAGCCATAGATGATATATTTATGATTACACCACTACCTGAATCTACCATAGCCTTCCCAAATATCTGGCTCGAATATATTGTACCAACCAGGTTCAAATCAAAAACAAATTTCATCCCATCCTCAGGAATATCAAAAAACGATAGCTCCTTTGATGTAGTTGCTCTTGGATTGTTTCCACCTGCACAATTTACAAGAACATCTACACTCCCCAATTTACCCAGAATAACATCTAATGCTTTCTTCAAACTCTCCTTATTAAGAACATCACAACCAAGCGGCAAAACATTCCCTTCGTTATCTCCTATTTCTTTCGCTACTCTCTCAGCACTCTCCTTGTGCAAATCCAATATGGCAACTTTTGCTCCCAGATGAGCAAATGCTTTTGCCATCTCACTTCCTAATATACCCGCACCTCCAGTCATCGCTATTGACATACCGGATATATCAAATAAATTTTTTAACTCATATCTTTCCATTTTATCCTCCCGATCCGTCTCCAAATGGTTTTAAATGCCTTTCGAAATGAGCCTCTAAACATTGATTATATAAATCTTCATTATTCTGTAGAATGGACATTAGTTTTTCCTTGAAAAGATATTTACCAACACTGTCTTTCTGAGTTAAAACCCTTCCAAAACACACATGCAGTACTTGCCTTACATTATCATCATTTAGTAAAACTGAATATTTATCATTCCCTATACTGCTCACAATCCTTTTCACATTAACTAAATCCACTGAAACATGATATGTCTTTTTCTCGGTATCATAAAGATCAATTGAAAATTCAAGTATTGCTTTGAACAATTCTTTATCAACATCAGCAATCACTCGCAAAGCTTCAAGATAACTTGTTCCTGCTGTTTTAATATGAACAAACCCATCTTTAATCTTTCCAACCTCTCTATAAATAGTGAATTTATCACTACCCGAATGAAAACTTATTTTATATGGTCCAAATGTCCGGGCAATCGTCTGATGCATTCTATACTGTTTTATAAAATCATCAATACTGCCTTTATAGTCTATCCCTTTTTCAAAATCGCCCACGAACCTTGGAGCAAGACTCGTTAGCTTTATCCCCCTTCTTTTAAGTTCATTCACTACTATATAGTGGTCTATAATATCTGTTGGTGATTCAGTTTCATCTATCGACAGTTCTATCTCAAATTTATCTAATCCATATCTTTTTTCAAGATAACTTACCATTTTAATTGTATGAGCTATTACATTTCCATATTTAACAATTGTTCTTAACACCTTTCCCTTATCTATTTGAAAGTTAACAATATTTTTTATACGAACTGATTTATCTGAATATCTACTTATAAAATTTTCGTTATCATCACCGAGTATCTCCCAATTTACCTCATTAATTCTTGCCTTTAATGTCTCTAAATCTAAATTATCTGCCTCGTTTACTACATAATCTCCAGGATCAATGGTAATCATTAAAAACCCTGACTTAACCATGTAATCAATATCATCAGTGGTTTTTAAATGATCAGCATCTGCTCCCCATAACCCCTTATACCCTTCCTGAAATACAGCCCATGTTGCTGCATCCATAACCTCATCAGGAGTTCTCTCAGTTCGAGTCAACTCCCTTATCGATTGCTGGGCAAAAATAGGGATGAAACTACTTTTTTTTGCAGCTCTCACATGCCCGGGGCCAGCTATCCCAAGCCTATCACCGAACCCGAATGAATTTTTAACTCCTACAATGCCAGGATTAGTAAATTCAAACAATTCTCGCATTATTATTGCGTTTTGGTGATTCAATGGACATTCCTTTAAAACAATATCTGAATAAACTTTTTCTTCCCCTCTGAACGCATCAAAAGCGGAATTCCTCTTTCCAAACTCACTTAAAATATACAATCCTTTAAACGAATCACTTTTACCAATAAAAAATAAATTATCGCCGATTGCATTAATTGAATTTCTATAAATTTTTAAATCAAAGCCTATTATTTCGCTAATTGGAATACTATCAGTTTTCCCATCTCTGAAATCTATAAACTCATCAATAATTTTATTTATACTCATAGCTTTCCTTCCCTTATAATCAAATATCATCCATACTTATTTAAAAGCCAAACAGCCTCGGTAAAAACAAACTTAATTCAGGAATATATGTAACAAGCATAAGGGCAACTATCATAGCTAAAAACATCGGCAATAAAGGTTTAATTACCTTTACCACACTTGTATTCGCAACACTACATCCAATAAATAAGATACTACCAACAGGTGGTGTACACAATCCTATACACAGATTTAAAACCATAATAATACCAAAGTGAACAGGATGAAGTCCCAGCTCCATCACAACAGGTAAAAATATAGGTGTAAATATTAATACTGCAGGTGTCATATCCATAAAGGTACCTACAAATAACAATATTACATTTATTATTAGAAGTATTATGAATTTACTATCTGTAAGACCTATTAACGCAGCTGTAATTGTTTGAGGTATATTTTCGTAAGACATAATCCATGACATACTCATAGATGTGGCAATAAGTAACATAACAATAGCTGTTGTTTTAGATGATTCCAACAAAATTTGTGGCAGTTCTCTGAATTTGACTTCTCTGTATACCAAAACTGAAAGGATAAATGAATAAATCACCGCAATAGCCGAAGCTTCAGTGGCAGTAAAATAACCTGCAATTATTCCACCTATAACTATGACTATCAGAAGTAAACTTGGTATAGCATCCAGGAATTTTACAATTGCCTCCTTCAATGATACCAATTGTGCTCTTGGGTACTTCCTAATTGCCGCATAAACTCCTGCAACAACCATTAAGGACAAACCAACTATTATTCCTGGAATATATCCAGCGAGGAATAATGCGGCGATAGATGCACCTCCACTAGCAAGGGAATAAACTATCAATATATTGCTTGGTGGTATTAAGAGACCTGTTGTAGATGAGGTAATATTAACAGCAGCAGAAAAATCTCCATCATAACCCTCTTTCTTCATTACCGGAATCATAAAACCACCAATCCCTGCAGCCGCCGCAGCCGCTGAACCAGAAATAGCACCAAAAATCATAGCCGCAACTATATTAACATAAGCAAGTCCACCAGGAAATACTCCTACAATAACCTTTGCAAAATCAATCAGTCTCCTTGCTATACCACCACGACTCATCAACTGCCCGGATAGGATAAAAAAAGGAATAGCAAGTAAAGCAAAGCTATCAACACCTGTTGCCATCCTTTGAGCCACCGTCGTCAGAGCTGGAGCTGGTGAAATACTTAATAACATTGTCAAAATGGTCGATATACCAATGCAAAAAGAAATAGGTAACCCTAGTAATAATAAGGTTACAAAGCTGGATACTAGTACTAATATATCAATCCATTCCATTATGATTCCCCTTAGCTGTATTTTTCCCCATTAATCTTAATTCACTAAAATTTTCAACAAAAAATACAAGACTATAAAACATTATCATTGCACCACTTATAGGAATAGCTAAATATACATATCCCATTTTTATCCGAAGAGCAGCGGAAATCTGTTTTAATTCAAAACTTAAACTAACAAGATAAATACCACCAATTACCATTACAAAAAGGGCAAAAAAGAAAGTACATAAAGCCAGAAAGATCTCTAAGTAACATTTAGATTTCCCTTTAAACCTTGAAGAGAACACATCAATTGCCAGATGAATCTTTTTCCCGACACCGTAGCTTGCACCAAATAATCCAAGCCATATTAGTAAATATCGTGCAAGTTCTTCAGTAAAAGAGCTGGGATTTTTTAAAACAAACCTCGTTACAACCTGCCAGGTTACATTCAAAACCATTACTGCCATAATAACTATCACTATCCATTCTAAGACTTTATCAATATATTTTCTCACTTTTTCTAACATCATTTTACCGCCCTGATTCTTAAAATTAAATCATATATTAATGGATCAGACTTTTTATATTCTTCATATATAGGTTCCACCTTTTTCATAAAAGGTTCTTTATCAGGATGATAAACTTTAACTCCAGCCTTCTGAACTTCCTCAATGCATTTTTTTGTCGTTTCAGCCCACAGCTTTTTTTGATACTCGAATGATTCATCAGCAGCCTGCTGAATGATTTCCTTAACACTATCTGGTAAACTTTCCCACACTACAAGACTTATCAGCAAAACATCAGGGGTCGACGTATGCTCATCCAATGAATAATATTTACAGACCTCATAATGTCTTGAAAAATAAAAACTTGGTGGATTATTCTCCGCGCCATCAACGACACCCTGCTGTAATGCAGTATATAACTCGCCCCATGCAATTGGAGTTGGAGAACCACCAAGAGCTTTTACCATCTTAATGGCAGTGGCGCTTTCCATAGTCCTAACCTTTAAACCTTTGAGATCATCGGGACTAAGTATCGGCTTCTCTTTTGTGTAAAAACTTCTACTACCAGCATCATAATACGTTAGGCCCATCAGTCTATATTTAGAACACGCACGTAACAGCTCCTTACCTATCTCACCCTGCACAACTTTAAAAAAGTGTTCCCTATTTCGGAAAACATAAGGGACACCAAAAACACGAAACTCTGGCACAAAGCCTTCCAGTACACTGGCTGATATTTTCGTCATAGCAAGGCTACCGATCTGTAATAGTTCTACACACTCCCTTTCCGAACCAAGCTGTTCACTAGGATATATTACCATTCTAACATTCCCATTGGATAGTTCTTCGAGCCTCTTTGCCATGTAAACCATTCCCTTATGTACAGGATGTGAAGGATCAAGGCTGTGAGCAAGTCGTAGAACTATACCTTCCTTTTTCACTCCACATCCAGAAAAGATAATTATAACAATAATAAGAATAGTAATATTTATTTTTACTTGCTTCATCACTCTCCTTCATTAATTTCTATTACAAACCTTCTTGAAATTTCATATACCTCCAATCTCTATCGTCTATGGCTCTTTTTGCGGCCATAAGCCACACAAATTTAATTCCACATCCTGGAATACCAACATTTGGATGAAATCCTCTATGTATTGCTACAGCATCATCTTGCTGGACTCTATATGCTAAATCAACCTCATCATCATAAACCAACTGCACACCATAAGCAGGAGCTGGCATATCAATATATAGATATACTTCCTCTTTAGACTCAGTGTGTTCATGGGGAGTCCAGCTCGTCCAGTTGCCGGGCTCACCTATTGTAACACCAGCGAGTAATCTCTCTGCATTAACATTTACATCTATCATTTTGTACACTTTTCTCTTATAAGTAGCATCTCCAGCATCAACAGCAAAATTTGGATCATTTTTTATCTCATCAAAAGGAATAAACTTTACACTGTCACCTTTTTCTGCAGGTGATTGACATTCCGCAACATCAAGGTTAGTTTCTGTTTCTAGCACATATTTTGTTCCTGGTGGAAGATATAATGCATCAAATTTCTTTAAATTAAAGGTCTTTCCTTCAATATTTGCAACACCTTCTCCATTAATGACAATCAGACCAAACTCATTTTTCTTAGTTTCTACTTCAACTTTCGGCACTTCATTGTCCAGGATAATTCTAGCGCAGCTTAAATATTTCAAATAGGAATTCTCAGGTGTCTGGAACACATTTCTTCCTTTTTTCTCTGCTGTGTTTTTAAATAATATTTTTTTCCCCATTATCTCCTCCTTTTTAAAGCCTGAAAATTACTCAAATCCGCATATTTTTCAAAATATTAAACATACTGATTATACAACCTCTCTATCTACGACTTCTAATCTATCCGATGTTGACAGTTATGGGATAGTTCGTTTGATATTTGAAATAGCTTAATACCACCCTTGAAAGGAAACCTACTATCAGCACTATTACCCAATACAAAATTCCCAACCATCGGGATTTTTCCTATATTATCTATGATTTCTAATACCAATTTGTCATTTACAAGTACTATAAGCTTTCTCGTGTCTTTATTTCTTATTACCGTTATCTTTACCCATTCACCATTTTTTACTTTAAAAATCTCATTATTTATCAGATCCCTTTCTCCTCTAATTTTCAACCATAATTTACTATCTTTAATGTATAATCTTAAAGATGAAGAATAGCCAGTTACACATTTTTTTGACCGTTCAAAAACTACTCCATCACCTTCAGGCTTAACAAGGACTTCTATCTTAAAACTTGAATCTTCAAAATTATATTTTCGATAGCCTGGAATGATAACATAGTCATCTTTACCATCAAAATATAGATATTTACCTTTCGTATCACTGACCCAGGAATCATCTTTTATATTAAAGGCAACAGCGTTATTCTTATAATAACCTTTGTCTTCAATTACTACTCCACTGTCGTAATCAAAAATCCATAACCCATCTTTAGATTTAAATCTTTTAAAATCTTTTAATCTATCTGGAATATAAATTTCTACCCAATCAGAATTATAAGAATAAGTACCGTCTCTGTAAATAGCTTTAACTCGGTATGTATATGTGCTACCTTCCTGAACATCTTTATCAAAAATATACGTTACATTTTTACCAACATCTCCTATCTTTTTAAAATCTTTATATCTTTCACCCCTTTCAACTACAAAACCTAATTCTCTTTTAATATCTTCCTTCCATGAAATTTTCACAGCACTAACCGTAGAATCATACTCCGCTCTTACTCTATATGGTGCTTTACCCAATATTTCCCTTTCAATCGAGGCAAGTATAAAAGGACCAATTGCTTTACCATCGTTTCTTCTTACTTTTGTTTGATATATATAATAATTATATGTCCCATCGCGCCCATACCCAAGGCCTGCTCCAGCACATGTCTTCTCAATAGTAATGGTACCATCTGGATTTTCGGTGATGAATTCATTTATTATCCCTTCATAACCCCTTAAAGCAACTTTTAAATACTTTTTATCAAGCCATCCTTTTCTAACCCCTTTTAGCATAGAATAAACAAACATTGATGAAGCTGATGACTCAAGATAATTATCCTTCCAGCCACCTTTATCTAAAACCTGCCACCACAGTCCAGTTTTTGGATCCTGTACTTTTGTTATGGCCTCAGCAAGTCTATTAAGAATTGCTACAACTCTATTATAACCTGGATGATTTTCCGGCAACCAATCCAGCACATCAACAAGAGCCATTGCATACCATCCCATAGCTCTTCCCCAGAATTCAGGTGAAACCCCCGAATACGGATCAGCCCAGCTCTGCTCTCTCGACTCATCCCATCCATGATATAACAATCCTGTTTCCGGATCTCTTGCCTGCTGCTCCATTATAACAAACTGTTTTACCACATCATCAGCACTTTCTGGTTCATTAAATGTCATTATATACTCTATGTAATAAGGTTCTCCCATATACAATCCATCAAGCCACATTTGATATGGATAAATCTTTTTATGCCAGAATCCACCACTGGCTGTTCTCGGATGAGTAGCCAATTGAAATCTCAAAAGCTGTGCGGCTTTTTTGAATTTCTCCTTTCCTGTCATCTTATATAGAAAAAGTAACATTCCACCTTCTTTTATCTGATCGATATTATATTCCAGGGGATCATAATATTTTACAAGACCATTGGACAAAACGCATACATCAACAGTATCTATTATGAATTGTAAAAACCTTTTATCCTCAGTCCGCTTGTATAACTCTTTATAGGCATTCAACACCGTACCAATTTCATAATTCCATCCGCGGCTACCTCCTACCCAATAATTTTTCATCGTAGATTCAGCCATCCGTATTGACCATGGCTTTGTCTCGGAAAGTATAAAGTTATGGTTTACGATTACACATAAAAATATGACTAGCGAGGTTAATCTTTTTACCATCTTACTCCTCCATTTTAATTATTTCACTCAATTTTGCACCATCTCCAACCCGGTATTTATTTTTAAATATATTATGTTCAAATTCCCCAACTTCAATGGATTTGGTTAATTCACCTTCTAAATACAAAAATGTATCGAGACTATTCCCTGAAGATATACTGTCAATTTCTATATTTTTACAATTTCTTAGATAAAAAAGTGGTGACTCCTCTATATAAAAACGACATGATTGAAATTTAATATCCTTTGTATTATGGGCAATTAACCCTTCCCTTGCCTTAATTTCAAGATTATTAAACTGTATATTATGAATAAAATTTTCTTCTTGATCTTTTATATAAACCGCCCGTTCAGCGCCATCGCATATTATATCTTTAAAAATAATATTCTTGAATTCTGGATATAATCTTTTTTTAATTTTTTCCCGCAAACCTGTTGAAGTATCATCCTCATAGTACATATTAAAAATTACTGCCTCTCTCTGAATCTCTCTCATCCTAATATTTTCTATTATAATATTTTCAACTTTACCACCTCTATCTCTACCACTTTTAAACCTCAAACCAGTATCTGTCCAGGTCATCAAATTATTTGCAACATAGACATTTCTAATCCCACCACTTGTATTACTCCCTATAACAAAGCCACCATGTCCATGGTAAATTACATTATCAACCACCAGCACGTTTTTAGTTGGGAGAGCATTCTTAGGGAAATGTTTCGTTTTTCCTGACTTCAAACATATAGCGTCGTCACCTGTATTAACAAAATTCTTGTAAACTATAACATTCCTGCAAGATGAAAAATCGAGACCATCGGCATTCTGAAACCACCATTCATTTGTAACTTTAACATTTCTCACTATAATATTTTTACTTCTCATCACATGTAATGCAAAAGAAGGTGAATTCTGCAATATTACACCATCTATCATAACCCGGTCACAGTTTACAATATAAACCATATACGGCCGTAAGAACTCTTTCATTTTTAGGTAATCTTCTTTTTTCAAATCTTTTTCACCTACCGAGGCAAAATACCTCATGCTCTCAAGTGCATCTTTGTTTGGCCACCATATGTCACCTGTTCTATCTACCACTCCACCCCGAGACACAAGCTTATTCCATTGAGAACTGGTAAGTTTATATCTTTTAACCGGTCTCCATGAATCACCATTTCCATCAATTATACCCTCTCCAGTAATAGCAATATTCTCAGCATTAATTGCATATATAGGACTTGCATTGGCATATACATGGCTTTCAGGCAATTTAATTAATGAATACTCTGTATGATCCTCTGTAAAAGCAAGTATAGCACCTCGTTCAAGGTGAAGATTTACATCGCTCTTTATTTCAATTGGACCTGTCAACCAATAGCCAGGTGGTATTATAACTCTACCACCACCATTATTTGAACATTCATCTATAGCCTTCTGAATTGCATCTGTATTCAACATGTCCAAAGATTGGCTTGCCCCAAAATCTCTGATATCATATTCTTTATCATGAAATTCAGGCATTTCTATTTTAAATTTTATTGGCGACTTGTCCATGTAGTCATTAATCTCAGTTTTTACTCCACACAAATCAAGTGGGAACAGTACTTTGAAACATAAAAACAATATAATAAAAGATATCTTAGCCCTCATAATTGCAATCACCTTATTATTTTAAATTTGTCTGGAAGCTTTCTCTCTTTCAAATATGCTTCCGTAGCTATAATTTTTCCTTCTATAATTTTCATATTTCCCATTAACTGACTTTCCTCTATTTTATTATTTACCATGAAACTAAGTTTATTTATATCATTCAATCGCATATTTTTCAACTGAAAGACTGTACCTTTTGTATTTTTAAACTTCACGTTACCAAGAGGAGTCACAATATCACTAAAATAGAGGACTATTTCCCTTTCATTTAGAATATTATATCCCACTACTGAAATATTTAATGTATCCTCTGGATTCCACCTATCATCAAAAACCCATCTCGCGTCAATAACTTCAGGATTTCCCGCCCCGATTTTATCAACATTGTTCCGATACCAACTGTAATCTTTCCCTTCGTTCTTACAATTATAATAAAATACCTGTTTTGATGAATATATCGGATTATTTCTCTCAGGATTTTTATTTTTTACATAGTATATTGGTTTATCTGCAAGATTTTTTGAGAATTTACAGTTGATTAAATAAAACTTCGCATCATAATGATATCTGCCGAGTTTAAATCCTGATACACCATCGAAATAGCAATTCTTTACCACAAGCTTCTGAGTACTATCATAAAATCCACAATGCCAGAGAGTAGCTGTTTTTCTAACTTGATAGAAATTTGTATTTTTTACATAACACCAACCCCTTGGACAAAAAAAATCAACTGCTCCTCTTATGTAACAGTTTCTGATATAATACATCCCATTTTTATAATCCCATAGAGCGAACGTGTCCCCACCATTGCTCAAGATATTACAATTATCAACAATTATTCTTTTACCAAAACCATAAATAGCAAAGGCATGTATATCTTTTCTCGGTTGAGTATTTTCAATTGTCAAATTTTTTAAAATTATATCATCGGCATAAATATTAATGACTCCAGGTCCAATCCAATCTCTGTTGTTCTCCCACCTATCCCGGGGAATATCAAAACTTATAATACAGCTATCTCTATCCTGACCTTCTATTGTTATATAGTTTCTATCAATTCTTACTCTTTCATTGTAATATCCCTTTTTTAATTTTATAGTAACCCTTTCGTAAACATACATAGGTAGAGATTGTATCGCTTCAGACAAGCTTCTAAAATTTCCGTTTCCACTTTTATCAACTACTATAAAATTTTCCAATGGGAATATTTTTACTAACAAAATCAGAACTAAGATTATGTGTTTCGCTAAACTCATTTTAATAATGTTATCTTTTTTACAATTCTACTATTTCCAGATTTCAACAAACAAAAATATACTCCTGTACTAAGTCCCTGGTCTATGAAATTAAATTCATATTCTCCCATTCTTTTTTTACCTGAAAAAAGATTTTGAACTTTTCTGCCCAGGATATCATACAGATCAAGACTAACATACCCATCTTCGGGGATTGAAAATGAAATTTCTAAAACATTATTAAAAGGATTTGGATAAACGTTTAATTCAAATTCATAGGGGATATTACCATTTTTATCAACTGGTTCGAAACTAAAAAGTCTTGCAAGCTCTATGCAGCCAGTTATAAACGGACCAATTCCTTTCCCATCATTATCTACAATATCCGTCTTGGATACATAATACTCATAACTCCCATCTCTGCCATAGCCACCAAGACCTGCAGTTTTACAGATTTTTGTCAAAGTGATTGATCCATCCTGATTCTCAACGACAAATTCCTTTAAAATACCTTCAAATCCTTTTTTAACAACAGGAAGGAATTTTTTCTTATCAATATATCCCAATCTTATACCCTTTGCCAGGGAATACACAAACATGCAGGATGCAGAAGCCTCGGGATAATTCCCTTCCCATCCTGCTTTATCAACAACCTGCCACCAGACACCTATTGAATCATCCTGAAAATTTTTCAAAGCAATACTTAATCTTTGAAATATATGGATGACGCTATCCCGCAATGTATAATCAACCGGCAGATAATCCAGTACATCCACAAGTGCCATCGAATACCAGCCAATTGCTCTTCCCCAGAACTCAGAAGAACAACCAGTAACGTCATTTGCCCAGTCCTGCTCCTTCGTCTCATTCCAACCGTGATATAACAAACCCGTCTCCGTATCCCTTGCATGTTTTTCCATCAAAGAGAGTTGAAGCACAACATCATCAAAATTTTCTGGTTCGTTAAATAATTTCCCGTAATATGCGTAAAACGGTGAAGCCATATAAAGTCCATCAAGCCACATTTGATAAGGATATCTTTCTTTATGCCAAAATCCGCCATCACTAGTTCTTGGCTGGTCCTTTAATTGCTTTCGTAACAAATCTGCAGCTTTCTTGTATCTGGAATCACCTGTTTCTTCATAAAGAAACAACACAATTCTTCCTTCATTTATCTCATCGAGATTATATTCTGTAATATTGTATCCCTTAATTGAACCATCATTTCTTACAGAAAAATCAACAGTACTTTTTATATAATTAAAGTATTTTTCTTTACCTGTTTCATACCATAACTCCTGAAAACCCCTTAAAACTGTACCAGTAACATAGTCCCAGTTACCGTTATTGTAAACATCCGGATTTCGCATCATTACAGATTCAGCAACTTTCTCCGCCCAATCGAGATAATCCTGGCTATGTATAAACGAGTGCGTTATTATTAAAAAAATTAATATTTCTAATTTCTTCAATTGATTTAGCTTCCTAGGAAATATCATTTTTTCAATATTCTAAAATAGTCAATATCCACATATCCCGTCTCAATAGAATCTGTTACTGCAAAAAGACCAATTTTTGCTCCTATCCAATGACCGGGCTTTGCAATAAAATCCTCACCTACTTTCTTGTATTTTTTTCCGTTAAAACTATAATAAAACTCACACACAGCCCCATTTTTAACTCTTACTTTGAAATATATCTTCTCTTTATTTATTTTCCTCTGATATTCAACAATCTCACTACCCTGTTCATTGGCGTTTATACAAACGACCTTAACTAGATAAATTCCATCGTTTCTTTTCTCCACTCCAATAAACGAGTAATCACATCCAAAAACTATCAAACCTGCTCTATCACTTACATTGCTCAGATTAAGCTTTATCAAAGAATAAGCTGAGAATTCGGGAGCAGGTAATTTTTGTAACAAAAGATTTGGCACCATCCAGAGATTATTTTTACTTACTTCAGGTTTCTTTTGACAATAAAGTCTTAAAAATCCTTCTTTTTCAACTAATGAATACCAATCATCATAATAATTCGCATGCCATTGCCATTGTAAACCTAACTTATCTGAATTAAACTCATCCACTGTTTGTGGGACTTTAATGGGATAAGTTCTTCCAACTTCTGGTTTTCTATACTTGTATACAGGCTCACCAATTCCATCTCCATCTATATCCACACCAATCAACGGCCAATCATTAATCCATTTTACTGGTTGCAGATGAACAATCCTTCCATATACATCCCTATCCTGAAAATGTACAAACCATCCCTCGCCATTATCTAGTTCGATATATCCTCCTTGATGAGGACCATTTATATCAGTATTACCTTGATGCATGACAATTTTTTCTTCATAAGGTCCATACACATTCTTCGATCTTAACACAGTCTGCCACCCATTTTTAACTCCTCCAGCAGGGGCAAATATATAATAGTAGCCTCTCATCTTGTAAAATTTTGGACCTTCTATTGTCGGTTGTGTTTTTCTACCATCAAAAATGAGCACTCCATCGTCCAGTATCTTTTTACCATCAGGACTCATTTTGCAAACATGAAGAATACTTTTTATACCCGCCCTCGATCTTGCAAAGGCATGAACTATATACGCATTCCCATCATCATCCCAGAGAGGACATGGATCAATCCAACCTTTAGCTTCCTTTATTAAAACAGGTGGTTCCCATTCCCCATATATATCATTAGTTCTTACCATATAAATTCCCCTGTCAGGATCACCATAAAAAATGTAGAAATAACCATCGTGATATCTAATTGAAGGTGCCCAGACGCCACAACCATGCTGAGGAAGGTCAAAAGCTTTATCGGGTAATCTCTTTATGGCATAATTAATAATCTCCCAATTCACAAGGTCTTTTGAATGTAGAATAGGGAGAGCAGGAACGCAATTGAAACTCGATGCTGTCATAAAAAAGTCATCACCGACTTTTATGACATCAGGGTCCGAGTAATCTGCATATATTATGGGGTTTTTATAATAACCATTACCTATATCGGGAACCCAGGGTAAATCACCACCAATTAAGACCTCGATAAAGAAAATTAAAACAAATGTTAAAGTAAACCTTATATAGCTTTTCATATACCAGCCCTATTTTAACAATAGCATTTTTCCGTGTTTTACTTCCTCACCTGCATAAACTTTATAAAAATATACTCCACTTGGTAAAGAACTTCCATCGAAACTATAATAATGTCTTCCTGATTTGATTTTACCAAATGATACTTCTTTAACAACCTTTCCCTGCAAATCAAACACAATCAATTTCAACTCACTCTCGGCAGGAATATTTATTTCAAACAACGTTTTCGAATTGAAGGGATTTGGATAATTGGATATCTTCAGTTGATAATCGCCTGCCACTCTATTCTCATCAATTTCAAGTTCATTATACATTTCCATAATCTCATCATCCGTTAGAACCATATTATTAAATATTTTCACCTCATCTAAATAACCAGTATAATAGTCATTACCAAGAATATCTCTACCAATATATAAGTAGCTTTTATTAAAAATATTACCAGCAGCATCCTGCTTGCTGTCGACCAGCTCTCCGTTTATATACAGTTTTACCTGTCCGCCCTCTCCTTCTCTTTGAGCCACAACAAATACCCAATTAGTGCCATCTGTAGGTATATTCCCTGATAAGCTCACTGTACCTTTTGAACCAAAAATGGAAAATTTTAATTGATTTTCATTTCTAAGAGAAATATCGTAACCCAATGTTAATTCTCCATTTAGCAGTTCACGTTTTGAGAAAATAATTTGCTTACTTTCCGTAATTTCAGGTTTCATCCAGAAGGTTATAGTAAAAGGTAGTATACTGAAATCTATCTCTTTACTATGTTCCACATACACATAACCACCGGAACCAGCAAAATAAATAGCATTCCCCTCAAGCCCTTCCTGCCAGCTAACATCTCCTTTTAGATATGCATAGTTTCTATTACCAGTTTCATCAATGCAAATAGTACCACTTGACCGGTTGAACTTCCAATATGCCACCATCTCTGATGCAATGTCCTCTGTACTAAAAGTCCAGATGTTACCCTCAGTCGTTCCCGCTTCGTTAACCTCATCTACCCGCCAGTAATATCGCGTTGATGGATATAAACCATCTGGGAAATATTTATTCTCAGTCAGATTAGCTATATATACCATGTTATCCAGTGATGTACCAAAATACAAATTATGAGATAAAGCCCCTGCACCTGGTTTCCATTTTAACTCTGTCAATATTTCAACATTCTCTGCACTGTCAGGAGGAAAAGGATTTGATGACGGTATTGGTCTTCCATCTTCAAAAAGGGTCCATCCCTCAGCAATATTTGTAGGTAATGAGTTTATTTTGGAGTTGTACGCTTTTACTCTGTAATAATACCTTGTTGCCGGTTGCAATCCTGTATCTATGAAAGTTGTACTATCTTTTTCTACTCGACCTATTTCTATAAATGAAGAAGTGTCACCCGCTGATCTTTCAACTATAAATCCCTCTTCGTTTTCAGAGAGCTCATCCCAGATAAGTTTTACCTCATAAGGCGATAAGGTTATTGTTCTCAGATTGCCTGGTGCCAATATAAAATCGTCTCTTATACATAACTCATTTAGATATTCCTCAACATTGGTATATCCGTCACCATCCATATCTTCAGGACCATCAGACGGATCATTGGGGTCTAAATCCATCTCTATCTCCCAATCATCAGGCATGCCATCATGGTCAGAATCTATGGGTGGTTCCTCTGAGCGAAGCTCCGGCCAGCCACCAACATCATCCTGAGAATCAATTATACCCTTACCTTCTCCATAAACACCTCCATAGGTAGCTGTCCCATTACGTACTTCATCTACAATTCTCATATCAACAGAATCTCTCCTTGGCAGAACTGCTCCAGCATCCGCTAATACCAGTTCAAAAGCTACTTCTGGTGTATGGGTTAGCACGGGCATATATTCCACAGGCTCATCAAGTCTAAGATCCTCTAACTCCAGTGAACCGTCTGGCTGAACTCCTCCAGACCAGTTATCAGCAGTTACATCCGGGAAACCATAAACATAGTTATCTTCTACATACCACCAGGAAATGTCAGATGGATTTACTATTCTGTATAAAACCTCTCCTCCATTGGTAGCAGGTCCATGTTTATAATAGTTTGCAACAATATTATGATTCCCTTTTTCTCCACCATAAGCACTATTAAATCCCCAGTTGTATATAACATTATTCCTAAAATCCACTTTTTCTAATTCAGGATGATTATGGTATCTTGATCCACAAAACCTTGGATTTCTGCTAGAATTATGAGCAATGAGATTATGATGGAAGCTTGCTCCCATTCCTCCCCAAATACCACCATATCCATGATTTCCTTTATGATGTATTGAATGATATAGACTCTCGCTAATTATACACCATTGCAGTGTAAAATTTTTATTATCATAAAAGGAACCTACTTCATCTACACTCCAACTTAAAGAACAATGATCAATAATAATATTTCTTTGGCCTCTTGCATTCAATGCGTCATCTACAATACCCTTTTTGTCACCAAGCCTGAACCTCAAATATCTAATTATTACATTATTAGCCTCAATATGAGCAGGGTAATATCTAATACATATTCCATCACCAGGCGCAGTCTGACCAGCTATTGTTACATTATCATTCTTAATGTCGAGTGGAGATTTTAAATCAATATTACCTGATACCCTAAAGACTACAATCCTCGGACCAGTGCAATTCTCCACGGCATATCTAAGACTACCAGAGCCATAATCATTAAGATTCGTTACCTCAATTACTCTGCCCCCACGGCCACCTGTAGTATACATTCCCCAGCCTTGGGCGCCAGGAAACGCTGGAACTTGACCCATTAAAATGACCGTGCTGACTAAAATAATAAGGATTGCCGTAAGTTTTCCCATAAAACCTCCTACTTCAACAGAATCATTTTTTTTACTTTTGTAAAATTATTTGTGGTAATTTGATAAAAATAAACTCCTGACGATAGATCTGAAAAGTCAGCTACAACTTGGTATACTCCAGGATTATATTTGTTATCAACAATAGTTTTAACTTTCTTCCCTGTCAGATCGTAAATAACAATTTTTACATTACTTGCTTCATTAATTGAAAATTTAATTGTCGTGCTCGGATTAAAGGGATTGGGATAATTCTGGTATAATCTGTTTGGTATTGTTGGTATTTCGCCTTTTGATATTGGATTTCCTGCAAACTGATAATACAGATCTGAAATTTCTTCATCGCTTAGACTGTAATTGAAAATTTTCAACTCATCGAGAATACCTGATAATGGTGCATCAATATTGGAACAATTACCTATAAACAGGTCTTCACCCTGGGAAATGTCACCTGTTTGATCATCAACTTCAGCTACAAGATTACCATTAAGATAAAGTTTAACCTTATTTGCGCTTGTATCCCTGACACCAACTATATGATACCATTTACCCTCATTAATGACATTATTAATACCAGTAAGTTTAGCAGTAGTTTTAGTTACATCATCATCTATTGCAAACCTTAGCTCCCAATTTTTTAATTCGATACCATACCATTTACCTGAAGTACAGGCAACATCATTTCGCTCAAAAGTTCCCTTATGTAATATATATATTGAGCTTTCTGTTATATTAATTGGTGAATACCATACAGAAACGGAGAAAGAACCTTTATCAAAATCTATCACATCACTGTTAGCGACATTGATATAATCATCTATTCCATCAAATTTTAATGCATTACTTCCACCTAATCCCGTAACTATTGAAGAAGCATCCATATTATACATTCTACCGTCATTATTATGATCTGATTTATCAATAACCGAATCACTTCTTATTTCATCAAAATCCCAATAAGCCACTACCTGAGGAGGCAATATTTCCTTCGTTGTAAAAGTCCATACATCCCCCTTTGTAATACCGTTTGAATTCTTTTCATCTATACGCCAGTAGTATGTAGTGTTTGGTTCAAGCTTGTCTGGAACAAAAAATGTATCACAAGTAGATTTAATAAAAGTCATATTATCCTTTTCAGTGCCAAAGTATACAATATGGGAATCAGCACCAACACCAGCAGTCCATCTTAAAATAACATCAAGCTTTACATTTACAGCTCCATCCTCAGGAAAAGGATTTTCAGCCTTAAGTGGGGGTGAATCTGGACTTAATGTCATAATCGAAACAACATTTGAATAACCTGAGTTGGGTAGTTCTACAGTATTGTTATATGCGTAGACTCTATATTGAAAAGTTTTAAAATTATCAAGGTTGCTATCTAAAAACGAGGTTGTATCTGCTCCAACAGTATCTATCGCCACAAAATCTCCGCCTTCCTCCTTTCTCTCAATTACAAAACCTTTTTCATTGGTAGAGTTATCATCCCATGTTAGCTTAACTGAATTTAATGTATATAGCTTAGCCTCTAACTCAGTTGGATTTGCAACAAATTCAGGATATTCTGTGATACTATTTAAATATATTTCAACCATTGTATATCCACTTTCGTGTCTTATATTTCTATCATCAGGGTTTTCAGGGTCAAGTCCGTTTTCTATCTCCCATTCATCGGGCATTCCATCGTGATCGGTATCAACGACAGCAGGCCCCGTTCTCAATATAGACCAACCTCCGACATCTTCAGGAGAATCGATTATTCCTGTCCCCGCTCCGTACGATGCACCATAGGTAGCGGTTCCGCTATAGACTTCTTCAACTATTCTTATATCAATTGAGTCCCTTCGTGGTAGAGTTGCACCAGCATTTTGTAACACAAGGTTAAAAGCCTCCTCAGCCGTATGCTGAGTAATGGGCATATATTCAAAAGGAGTATCGGACCTTATATATTCTTTAACATCTTTGCTCACACCTTGTACACCATATCTCCAGTTATCTTCAGTCACATTCGGATATCCCCAGACATAGTTATCAGCTACATACCATTTTCCATAATCCTCGAGTCCACTTCTAGAGGAAGGATTTACTATTCTATACCTTCTTTCATCTTTTGACGTTGCAGGACCATATTTGTAATAATTCGCAACGATGTTTACCGTTGTATAGGGACTTTCAGGCCAGTCATCATCATGAGCTTCACCGCCATATACATTATTATATCTCCAATTGTAAATAACATTGTTTCGGAAATCTGTATTACCACTACCTGATGCAAATCGGGGTGTTCTACTTGAATGATGTGCAAATAGATTATGGTGATAAGATGAATTTGGTCCACCCCATATAGCACCGAATCCATGATGTCCTTTGCTATGCACTGAATTATATAAACTCTCGCTTATTATACACCATTGGATAGTCAGGCTATCACAATGGTATAGTGAGATTGTCTCATCAACGCTCCAAGATAACGAGCAGTGATCAATAATTATATGTTTATGGTACCTTGAACCCATAGCATCGTATTCTCCACCTGAAGCATCTCCTAATCTGATTCTTAAATATCTTATTATTACCTGATCTGTATTAATCATTATCGGATAATTTTTAACACATATACCATCACCGGGAGCTGTCTGACCTGCAATCGTTATGTAGGGATTTTCTATTCTCAGTGGTGATCGTAATTCTATCGTCCCCGAAACTCTAAATATAACTATCCTTGGTCCTTCTGATTCAACAGCCCATCTAAGACTACCTTCTCCACTATCGTTTAGATTCGTGACCTCTATTAACCTGCCACCTCTCCCACCAATGGTATATTTTCCCCATCCTTCAGCTCCTGGGAAAGCAGGGATCATCTCTTCGGCAACTAACAAAGTCACCAAGTATAAAACTACCACTATTAAGCTTATTTTCTTCACATTACCATCCTATAAAATTTTCTAAAAAAGTATTTATTTTTTGTGGATATTGTTATCCATTTTATTCCAAAAATGATAACAAATACGGTAACATCATATACCCAAGAAAGACCCTACCATTTATGTATACTTCGTCAAGATTCATATTTGTAACATTGACAATTACGTTTTCTCTTTCAACACCATCAAACCTACAATTTTTTAAATTTATGTTATCTACGGGTGACCTTTTATAAGCTTTTATATATAAAGCATATTTGCTTTTTTTACTTGTCAAATTTTCGATAAAAATATTTCTAACTATGGGAGTAAATTCCCCTACATCACCTTCACCATAGAAAAAATTAATTTTAATAACAGCATCAGACACTTCACCTACTGTCAGATCTTTTGCAAATATGTTCTCAACTATTCCCCCTCTTCTTGAATTAGTCTTTATTCTTAAAGCCCTATTAAGATTTGGACTATCCATAATGCAATTTTCGACAAATACGTTCCTTACACCCCCTGTCATCTCACTGCCCACGACAACTCCACCATGTCCATCCCTCATGGTGCAATTCCTGACTATAATATTTTCACTTGGAGTATTAATACGCCTACCATCGGCATTTCGCCCCGATTTTATCGCTATACAATCATCTCCTGTATTAAAGAAGCATTTTTCAATTAATACATTTTTAGATGATTCGGGATTACAGCCATCATTATTCGGACCATGACTTACAACTTTTACATTTCTAATAATAACATTTCTAGATAGTACAGGATGAATATTCCACATCGGAGAATTGATCACCTTGATTCCCTCAATTAAAACGTTTTCACACTTATAAAATTGGATAAAGTTTGTTCTTATATAATGACCAGCACCAAAAACTCTTTCTTCAACGGGAATTCCATCTTCAGCCATTTGGAAAAGATTATCTCTATCTCTTATTTGTATCGGCATTCCTTCTTCCCATCCGTATTTTTTATTACCAGTCCACTTCCACCAATCGGCATTATTTGCCTGACCATCAAGGACACCCTTGCCTGTTATAGCTACATTCTTTTGTTCATATGCATATATAAACGGCGAGTAATTCATACATTCTACACCTTCAAATCTTGTATAGACAACAGGTAAATATTTATTCGGATCGGTACTAAAAATTATCTTTGCTGTACTGTCAATATATAGATTAACTTTACTCTTTAAATGTATAGCGCCAGTCAGATAAACACCATCTTTTACAACAACTTTTCCGCCACCTTCTCTGTTACATCTATCTATTGCTTTTTTAAAAGCGTCAGAGCAATCTGCCTTGCCATCTCCAATTGCTCCAAAATCCCTGATATCAAAAACTCTATCTGAGAATACTGGTTCTTTTATTTGCCTTAAAATTTTATCTTTATAGGACCAATCTACTCTACTATTGCATGCTGTCAAGAAAATAATTATATAAGTTATCAGCAACCAACTCTTCTTTACTACCTTCTTCATTCCACTCTCCAAATTTTTTATCAATTATCTTAGAAAAAACAAGGAGGGGAGGGGGGAGATCCCCTCCTTCCGTGCGATGCGTACCTTTTTACTTCACCAATATCATCTTTTTAACACCGGTAAATTGATCAGTCTGCAATTTGTAAAAGTATATACCCGATGGTAAATTCTGACCGTTAAATTCTACTTTATATACTCCTTGTTTAAGACGCTCATTGACCAGTATTGTAACCTCATGACCAAACATATCATAAATTGTTAATTTCACAAATCCTGGTTTCAAAATTTCAAATGGAATTGTTGTAACAGGGTTGAATGGATTTGGATAATTCTGTTCTAGAGAGTATTTCGTAGCAAATTTCCCTTTTTCTTCTTTTACTACTCCAGTAACACCGGTTAATCCAGATGGGAGAGCCTTTTCTGATGGAGAGTAAGCACCTGTTGTGTCCCAAACGATCCAATCATACAGAGCACCATATGTGTCACCACCTGCATCACCAAATTGATAGTAATTACCTTCGTGTGATTCACCATTAGATTCAGCCCATGCAAGATTTTCTTCATCAATATATAGAGTAAATACATTTCCAATTAACGTAATCCTGTAAATGTGCCATTCATTGGCTCCCTCAAAACCTTCCACATACACACCACCTTTATCGAATTTAAACCTCCCATCCGCTTTTGTGATTATTCTCTCTCGATATGCACCATTAGCTATATACATACAGATCCCCCTATCAAAAGAATTGGGATCTAGATTTTTTATTCTGAAAGCTATTGTGATACCTTTATCAGCATTAGCTCTCCAGGGATAACTCCAGACTTCTTTAAATGCACCTCCACCTACATTCGCTCCACTCTCAACTTTAATTAGTTTATTACCTTGTATTTCCTGGTCATCAATAACAGACACTATTTCAGGAACATCATCCGGATTTGTACCACTTACTTCATGCCAAGCAGTATCAGCTTCTCTTGGTAATACACTACAGTCATAAATTTGCCAATCCCCTTTCGCTAAAATAATCCCCCCTGTAATAATCACTAAAAATACCAACAATCTTTTCATGGCTCCCCCCTTTTCTTTATTTAAAACACATACATAAATGAGAACCTGCTAACTTCATTAAAAGCCTTCTCGGATATCAGAGAGTAACTAAAATCAACTTTCAAAACACCCATTTTTAAAGATTTTTTAAGCCCTACTCCAAATGCAGGTCCAAGAATGTCATGATTCGTCATATAACCAGTTCTAAAAAATAGAAAGTTATTGTAATTTAGCTCCGCTCCAAAATGCATACGAGGGGTATAATTATTTGGATGTGTCATCTCAATTGCTACATTTAGATCAAAATCCTTATTAAGACCAGTCAAAACAAAGTCGAAAAGATTAGCAGCACCAGAAAGGGCAAACGTTAGAGGTAGATGTGTCGTAATAGCTTCATATTTTACATTTGTAGCAAAATTCTTTATAGACATCCCGAATCTAAAACTTTTAATTGGAGTATAATATTTTACACCTAAATCTATAGCTAATTTATCCATATTGTTTTCTTTATAAGTTGTATCTGTATCATAGATAAATTCATTTTCACCCAGACTCTGATGAGCAAGTTTAACAGTTCCCCCTATCATAAAGAAATTCGTTATTTTCTTAGAATAAGTAAGACCAATAGCATATGCACCAACATTATCAACTCTACCAGTTTCTCTGTAGCCGAGTTTATCAATACCCATTAAATCACTTGGAATAAGCTTGGCTCCTTTTATCTCACCATAATCAACGGAAACAAAGCTTAATCCAATAGTACCCAGATTATCACTAACGTTATAGACAATACCAAATGCATGGTACTTTATATCAGCAATCCAGTTTGTTATACCAGCAAAAACTTCACCTTTTGTATTCAACTCTGAAACAGATGCAGGATTGTAAAAAAGTCCGACAACTCCTGTACTTAATGCATTATATGCATCTCCCATTGCTACAGCCTCCGGAACCACACCCACTTGTAGATAATTCATTGTAGTTGTTCCAACTTTCTTTAGATTAACCCCGGGCCCAATATACAAGCCACCTAACAATTGACTTAAAAATAATAACATTGCTATTATTATTAATAAATTTTTAGAAACTTTATTCATGAGAACCTCCTGGAATTTATCTAACCACTACTAACTTTTGATAGGAAACTTCACCATTTGGCTTCTCAAACACTACAATATAAACACCAGAAGATATAGCCTGCTGATTATCATTTAACATATCCCAGGTTTCCATTCCTGTTCTCGAGGGAGAATCATGAATTATTGTCTTGACTAAATCTCCACTCTCCGAATATATGCGAATTTTACACACGGGAGGTAGATTAAAAAACATAATTAACCTATAACCTTCATCTGATACTCCATATCCTCCCAGTAATGGGTCTTTTATATTATATGGATTTGGTGCTATTACAATCTTATTCAGGTCATCCTGTGGAGGCCTTGGTGGTTTTACCGGTATTAAGTTTGGCACCCATAATCTATTACTCCATAATATCTTACCCTTTGTTTCCGGATATGCATAACTGTAATTGGGATGGCTCTCGTTGACTACATAACCTGTTTGTACATAATAGTAATAGGATGCTCCAAATAATATATTTGTATCTTTCCAAGCATGAACTTCTCCAAGTTCTAAAGAATCCTTAGGTAGAAATTTAGCTAATTCATAAAATACTGTATCCATTCTACCTATCTTCTTTAGAATTCTATACCCATAAAAATATTCTTTTGCCTCAGCCTCAAAACATGACCATTTAATTTCTACACCATCACCATACCCTGTTATAATTACAGAATCAGGTGGAGGTGGAGAACCAGGTATCTGCCAGTTATGTTCGTAATTCCATTTAATTCTAGAACAAGACTTATGTATTGAATCTATGACAGTACTTATCCACCTATCTTTTATTTTGTCCATCTCACTAGCTCCCTCAGGAAATGCAAAGTTTTCTGGAAAATAGCCAGTTTCATCATTTGGTAGTTCAGGTGGATTCTCAAGCGTTTCATTTAACCATCTTTCACCTACCCATTTCTCTTTTTTTAGTCTCAAACCCTGTATTCCTGTGGCATATACGATATGTATCTTCTGCCCAGGAGCAAAACTTTTATAAGGACCGAAACCAGACCATGCCTTATGCCAAGGACTTTGAATGCTAAATCCTTCAATGCATCTGAAATCAGGACTCCCCTGTTCATCATTATTTATTCTGTGAAGCGTTCCAGGTATTCTATCTTCAATCAATTGCCCAGTATTAGCCCAATATTCTCCAGTTAAAATTTTATACATTGGTTCTCTTGCCGTAATATCTCCCCAATTGAATTTCATCACAAAATCTGAAAATGCGCTCGTTGCTCTCGGTTGCATTGGATCATCTTCGTCTTCTGCATCATTCACATAAGGTTCTTTTGAAGCATGTAGAATTGTATAATATAGCATATTACTTGTTAACAACCTTCCATCCTGTGTGTAAACTGGCAATCCCATCTGATCACCACTTTGTGTAGGATGATCAGCTTGATAAAGATACCAAACTCTTAGACTGTCTCCAGGTCTTGAGCCGTAATAGTGACACCACGGAAATACCATATAATCCCCGACATCACCATATATATCAACATCGGGATTTCCTCCTTTTGCAAAATCCCAATATGCCCAGCTATTATATAGGGCAACCCAAAAATCTTTTAAAGTATCATCACTGACATTAGTCAAAACAAGATCAACTACAATATAATCATCATGATACTGCTGTCCCCATGCGAATATTGTTCTTTTTATCTCTACTCCCATATCATTTCTATGGGTTACTGTCACAGTCTGATCACTTGTACCCACAAGCTTTGTAGGGTCCACAACACCGAAATCATCTAAAGTATAATCAGTCCAATCAACTTTAAGTTGAGGATAACTATATCTAATATTATTATCTATCGGCTCAGTTACCTCTCCAAGGTTTAAATTATCAGGTGATTTTATCACAGCGTATGGTATAATATCTCCAGTCTTTGGATTTTTCCAGTTCTTAGCCATAGTGATTATCCCGCCACCTGTTACGGCAACTCCCATTTCTTCTCTCATCGCATTTCCAATACAATCATAATCAGCAGGAAACCAACCTCCCGAATATCTAAAGTTTCCCTGTCCACCATTATCTACTACTCCAGCAAATATTCTATTAACCCTTATAACAGCTGAACCTTGCGCATATAACAAGCAAAAAATTGGCAATACTATTAACAATAGCCCAGCTATGAATGTAATACTCTTTCCATTTAAAAGCTTATTTATCATAGTACCTCCAAAATTTATAATTCAATCTTTATCCCAATCCAAATGTCTCTTGGATTTGTATACATAAATTCATTGACTCGAGCTGGGTCATTTATATATGGCTTTTCCTCAGACCTTAAATCGCCTATTTTATCATTTCCGGGTATAAATCCTGCATCAAGAAAACTCTTTCTGTTATACTCAGGTAAGTGCAAAGACTTCATATAATTTTCCCAGTCAATATCATCATAAAACGCCAATCTATCCCGAATTGTCGTCACTTTTATATTAAAAACATTGTTAACATCTACATAAAACTGCGCCTTTGCTCCAAATAACTTAAATGTCTTTGAAAACTTCATATCAACCATATAATAATCTGGCCATTTGAGGTTATTAACAAGCCATTGTTCACTGACAGGGTTATATGTAAATCTTGCTCCTTTTCTCCAATCAAATCTCGTACTCCATACCCATCCACCAAACGGATGTAGTGATAATATATTTGGACCCCATTCAATAGGTGTATGAAAAGATATATTAGTCGTAAATCTGGGTAATGTCTGTGGCTGATTAACATCATCAGCATAAAGAGATTGAGGGTCAAGATTTCTAGATTCCTCTTCATATACAGTATGCCTACCAACTATCCCGTGTTTATCAATTATAAACCATAGATTCAACCAACCTGTGAAGTACTTACCATAATTTTTACTAATCCTTAATTCCAATCCCTGATCAGTTTCCCATCTATTATTTACATAAGTTCTATAATCTATTACACCAGATTCATCTAAATAAGTAATAGTATTAGCCTCTCCAGTTACATCCTTGTAATAGGTACTAATTTCTATAAGATACATATCCTTCAAATTATATGCAACTCCCAGCTCATAGGAGATTGTTCTAGCCGGCTCAAGATTAGGATTACCTAAACTATATAAACCATGCTTTTCAAATCTCTGTTTATACATATATTGTTGAGAAAAAGGTAACATCGATCTAAAGTGTCCATAATTAAAATAAAATTTTGACCTCTCTGTTACTGGAAATGATATACCTATCCTTGGACTTATAGCATAATAATTCTTTGTTTTTTGAAGTAGATTCCCACCATGCTCTTTATCAAATTCTTTCCAGAATGACCATATAACTGGTACTCCCTGAGATAAAAGTGTAAATAATGTATCTCTATTGTACCAATCTGCCTGGTTTTTGAGTTGATCAAATGCAAGCGAATATGGGTCTCCAGTTGGCCATAAGCCACCACCTGAGTTATAATAATCAAACCTAATACCAATATTTGCCTCTATGCCCTTATATGAAATTCTATCCTGAATATATGCTCCTAACTGCCATGGATATCTTCTATCTCTTAACTCATATAGAGTATCGTGATTTCTCCACCACTTCCAGTTGTCATTTTTAATATCATAATAATTAATCTCCCAGCCGGTTTCTATTTGATTATACATATTGATTTGATTTCCATAATCAAATCTTACACTAACCTGCTGCGTAACCGAATTTTCATAAAATTCGCCAACTTTGGAGTTAAATCTTCTTGGGACACCAAATGGCGCCTCAAATTCATCATGTACATAATAGTCAGAGGAATCAGGAGTCCATACTTTATCAGGTAAATGAAATAATATTCCGTAGGGCATTTCATTCAAATGTATAGGTCCAAAACTCACTTTCCATGAACGATCCCTGTTCTCTTTGGGTGTATAATGATCCCATACATGAGTATAAGAAGCAGTCAGCATCCAGTATGCTCTTGATGATATGATTCTATTCAAACTAAATCCAATAACATACATATCTTGATACTTTGGCTGCCAAAAGGTTGGATGCCAATAATATGTATCATCAGCACCACTGTATGGCTCTTCAATAAAAATTTGAAGGTTATCTACAGGCATAAAATCACCCCCGGAATATAAATCAGGGACATCACCACCTGTCGGCATACTCTGCTGTGTACCAATAACTTTTCTGTACGCACCATTTAGCTTCAAAATTAAATTTTTCGATAGTTGTGATTTTATATTCAATAGAGTAACAGATCTACGCTCAGCATCCAGATATACAGGTTGAACGTAATTGAAATTGGTTGTCTTATTTGCCAAATAAAATGTCGCATTACCAAGATATTTTCCGATCAGAGGTATCGGTCCACCAATACCAAAATCCAGATCCCAATCGGCATGACTCCCTTCCGGTTCGTGAGCATGCTCCTTTATTTTCTTCTTTATATTTTCCCACTCATCTTCACTAAATTCATTATATATCTCGTCACCATGTAGCTCTTCTAATTTCTCAAAATCAGGTACAGTCATATGCATCCACGCAGACCACAAATACAAATCCAACGGAGTTACCTGGTCCTCAGGGTCTTTTATTCTTCGATTATATCTATTAGCCATTGTATTCCACCCTGCGAACTGTGTTGATGAATATAGGTCCCTTAGATATTCTGCCTCCGCTGTATCACCTTTTGTGTATAAAAGCCAATTTTCCAATTTATTACTTCCTATAAACGATATCAATGGATCTGTATATGTAAATAACCCAAAATTAGTTGGATCGTATAAGGATTTACCAAATCTTTTCATATGAGGTAAATTTCTTGAAAAATTAAAGGATATATTATATCTGTCTTCACTTCCTGTCTTGGTTGTAATTTGAACGATACCAGATCTAAAATTCCCATATTTAGCACTATATCCTCCACTCTGCAACGATATCTGTTCAATAGCACTAAGGGGTATATCAGACTCCGCCTTATTTATTCGTGGGTTAACAAGTGAAATACCATTAACTAAAAGGCCTGTTTGATCTGGACTCCCTCCTCTTATAGACAAGTATCTGGCGTTTGTTACACCAGCCTGATTCCCTAAAAAATCATTTACGGTGCGTACGTTTGAAGTTAAATCTACCTGCTCTGAAGTTACTACTATTTGACTTCCAGATACTTCCTTGTGTAGAATGTCCCTCTTAGCAACTACAATAACTTCTTCTCCCTTAATTACCTCTTTCTCCAATTCGAAATTAACTCTTGTTACCTGATCAATATTGACTTGTACGCCTATCTTTGTAACTTTCTTATAACCAATCATAGAAGCAGTAATATCATAAACCCCAGGCGGTACATTTAATATAGCATAGTATCCGTTTTCATCAGACGCAGCACCCATATAAGTACCTTCCAGAATAACATTTACATATGGAATGGGATTCCCATTATTATCTTTAGTAAAACCTTCAATTTTTCCTGATTGAGCATTTAATATTTGTCCTACAACAAAAAAAATAAAAATAATTAGAAATAACCTCCGTACTCTCATGGGCTCACCCTCTTGTTTATTTTCTTATACAAGTTTACAATCATATATCAAGTTAATTAAAACCTATGTTCATATAATTTCAACATCAAATGTATAAACGGCAGATAATTTGAGTGAGTGGAAAAGAAAGGGAGCTTTTTTATAGCTCCCTCTTTCAATGAATTATATTCTAAATTCATGAGCATTTACTTCAGTAACATCATCTTCTTAATCATAACTTTTTTTCCTGATGTCAATTTGCAGAAATATACACCTGAAGCTAACCTCGATGCATCAAATATTACACTGTATTCACCCGGTTTCATATCTCTGTTTACAAGTGTAGCAACTCTTTGTCCAAGAACATTATAAACCTCTAATCTTACCCTATCAGGTTTATCAATTGAGAAATTGATCCTTGTGGTTGGATTGAATGGATTCGGATAGTTCTGCTCAAGCCTGAATTCGTAGGCAACATTACCATTCCCATTAATTGCCTCAAGATCATATGACTGGTAAAGTTGTTCTATTTCGTCGGGTGATAAAGCATAACTGTACATTCTTATATCATCGATTGCACCAATCAGTTTATTATGCTTTCCATAATTGTTACCTATATACAATGGCAAATCAGGGGAAGCTATATCATATTCAGTTTCATCCAGTATCGAACCGATAAGTTTTCCATTTAAATACAGCTTTAATGAATCTTCATTACGATTTCTCACTGCCACTATGTGATGCCACCAATCAGGTTGGAAAAGCCCTGAGAGAGGCACTCCTAATTGAGTCTTCTTTCTGTCATCGTCAATTGCAAATCTCAGTTCACCATTCTTAAATGCAACAGCATACCATCTGCCTTCCCAACCCTGAGATGGGTCAAACTTTGTTGCACCTTTGAATACCATAAACATTTCATCGGTATTTGTAAGTGGATCAGCTTTTACTAGAAGCGAAATTGTAAAACTCATATTATCACCGAAATCTATATTTGGATTACTCTGTACCAAAACATGAGCACTATCGCCCTCTGCCATGCTAAAATCTATAGCTCTACCTACTACACCATCTATTCTCTCCTGCCCTGTCATATTTACCAGGGCACCGTTTGACTCACCGACTTCATCTTTTGCTGATTTACTTCCCTTAATCTCATCAAACTTCCAGTGGGCTACCATAACATTTGCTGATGGTCTCTCAGGTATTATCCATCTAGGATCTCCTATAGGTTTATCATCGGTACCAGCTGTGAGCAAAGGTGACGATATTGGAAGAGTAAAATCCAGTAAATCAGGCTTATAAAAAGCTGGATCCATCCTTATTGTATCCTGCGCAGTTATGTTTGTCCATACTTCGTTTCCAAGATTCCATATACAGGTATTCTTCATCTGTGCAGAAACATTATCTTCAAATCTGAATACCTGAGCACCGGTTGTATCCATATTATTTGCAAATATACAGTTGGTTATTGTCCACTGACTACCACCGGTATCGGTTTCTGTATCCTGAAACAGGTACTTTCCTTGTCCAATATTGAACTTATTTATAGTCAGATGATCAAGTAACACTTCCCTTCTACCATCAGTCTCAAATCGTACAACATAAGCATCGATATTTGCAAAAGTTGAATTGGTAACTTTCAGATATTTTAAATCACAGTATTTAAAATTAAATACAGCATACTTCTTTGTCTGGAACCAGTTATCATGGAAAATTAAGTTATCGACAATTACAGAATCACCCTTTATTACTCTACCACTTCTATCCGCTCTTATCATACATCTTGCATAATCATGCACATAACAGTCGAACATTTTAATATTATGAAATATAAGATCTTCATCGTCCATACCAAGCGTATATGAGACCGTTGAATCTCCATTAAACTCTAATCCAATAAGAGTAAGATCCATACCTGTCTTCATTTTTAATTCAAATTTTATCACCGGTCTCTCGCTCGAACCAGATTGAGGCATTATGACGAGTTTATTTCTTACACCTGCAGAGCTACCGGTATATTCTCCACCACCAACAAGTAATATTGTATCTCCATCAACGGCATTTTCCAGTGCTTCCTGAAGTGTCCCTTCCCCAGGTGGGACAACATAGGTCATAGCCGTTACTACAGGTGCCCATCTTGGATCTCCAATTGGCATACCATCAGTCCCGAATGTCGCAAGTGGGCTCAATCTACCAAGCGTAAAGTCAAAATTGTCAGGATCTTTGAATCCCGGATCAATTGTAATAGTATCAGAAATTACATCAAAATCCAAGAAATCTTCTTCACCCATATTCCAGAAAGCACAATTGGTTAATGTAACATTCACATTATCGGAAAAACTGGCTAAATTGGAGTCAAGATAATTAATTGCATTTGCAAAGATAGAATTAGTTATAGTCCATGTACTTGTAGTGGAATTTATATCCTCAGCCAGCATTCTTGGACCACCAACATTAAATCTATTGAGTGTTATATGATCAATTACCACATCTCTATCTCCCGATGCTTCACATAAAACTAAACCGGCATCAAGATCCGCGAAGGTGGAATTTGTAATTTGTAAATATTTAAAATCGGTTTTTGTTAAGTTAATTACTGCAATTTTCTTTCCTCCATGCCAATTTGATTTATGAAATACCCTGTCAATTATAATAGAGTCACCTGTCATGGTCTCTCGACCATCTATAAAAGACCTCATATGGTCATGTACATAACAGTCTAATATTTTCAGGTTCTTAAATGTAACATTTTTGGAACAATTAAAAATCCATGGGGCAGTACCCTTTCCATCAATCTCAACACCTTTTATAGTAAAATCCATACCTTCACCGATCACAAAGGAACTTCCTAAAAGCTCAATAACCGGCATTTCTTCGGATCCAGGAGCAGCCGTTATCACTAATTCTTTATTCAATGTAATGGTTTGATTTTCTGGATATTTAGCACCTCCAACTAACATCAACACGTCGCCAGAAACTGCAGCTTTTACTGCGGTATCTATAGCTGCTGTATCTGGAGGTACGATAAAAGCAACTGGCTCATCACCTGGTACCCATCTCGAATCACCGATAGCTCCACCATCATCAGCAAATACAAGCAGGCTACTTATCCTTGGAAGAGTAAAATTTAAATTAGCAGGATCAGAATAATATGGATTTATTAATGTAGTTGTATCTGATATGACATCAAAGTCAGTGAAATCTTCATTGTCTATATTCCATAGTGCCACATTAGTCATAGTTACGCTTACATCACTCTTAAAATGCATAAGATCATCATATGCATTTATAGTATTACTGAATATTGAATTAGTTATAGTCCATTGAGCTGTAGCGCTCGTGTCATATAAGAAAACCCTCGGACCACCATCATTGAATCTATCTACTGTAACATGATCGATTACAACCTTCCTATCAGTATTCGTACCAAGATAAATCAATCCAGCATCCAATCTATAAAAAGTAGAATTGGTGATTTGTAGATATTTTATATCTGTCTTACCAAAATTTATTGCAGGATATTTCTTTCGATTGTATATATTGCTGGCAACTATACACCCATCAACTATAACAGAATCTCCAACCATAGTCTCTCTACCATCAATAAACGATCTACCAAAATCATGCACATAGCAGTCATATAATTTCAGATTCTTAAATGTAGCATTCTTTGTACAATTAAATACCCAGTAGCTGTTGGCTTTATCAATTTCAATTCCTTCCATTAATAAATCCATATCTTGACCGATTACGAAGTCAAACTTGACAATTGGTCTCTCCGTCGCACCAGCTTCAGGCTTAATGGTTAGCTTTTTATCTATTACTACACTACCGGAACCGGTGTATTCTGCTCCACCAGTTAATAACAAGACGTCACCACTTATCGCAGCTTTAATTGCATTTTGCAAAGTCCCATCACCGGGAACTACGCTATACTCTCCATTCTGATAGGTACCATAGTTTTCGAGACATAATAGTACCGGTGCTTCATCAGGACCATATGCACCAGTTAGATCGAAAATGAACCAATCAACGAAAGCTCCATATGAATCTCCGCTACTACCATCCCCGAACCTAATATAATTGTCTGAAGTGGTAGATTGCGTAAGTGCTGTCATAACAGGAGTAGGATCCTCATCCAGATAAACTTTCACCAGCGCACTATCCTTATTCAATTTCTCCATAGTAACTCTATAAACATGCCATTCTGCAACATCAAAACCATCCGGCGTCGCAACAGAGTCTGTCATATCCAATTTCAACCTGTTCGCCTCTCCCTCAATCATTAATTTTTCCCTCAAAGGATTAATACGGAAATCAATATCTAAAACATCTTTGTATGTGGAAACATCGGCAGCTTTAACTCTTGCGATAATAGTTATTCCATCTGTAATAGAATCAGAAATACTCACTTTAAACATTCCTGAATTAGCTGACTCCCCTTCAATATTGGGAGATAATATCCTCAAATACTTATTCCCTGATATTTCTGGATCATCTACCACGTCGTAGGAAAAACCTGAACCTTTCACATTACTTTCGCTAAATTTAGAAGAATCTGGTAAAATGCTATAGTCATCGGTAGGCAGGATACTTGCATCATAAACCAGCCAACCGCCTAAAGAAACGTTTGTAACAAAAAACATTGCTAACAATAAGATTGGCAATGAAGCAACTTTTCTCATCTTATTCCTCCTTAGATTAATTCTTGCAACATCGTTTTTAATATAATTATTATTATAAAAGAAAACAATACTTTTTAGCAAACGGTTGCAACTTTTGTAAACTACTAAACTATAAAATTAACTTTCCATAATTCTTATCCTATATTAAATTTGCTTTGAAAGTTCAAATTGTAAGTTATGAAACCAAGTTTTCCCAAAATATGCTTTATTATACTAATTTTCCAACTTATTTTTACTGTAAATATTTATTCAGATATATTTGACAATAACCCACTCAAATTTAGAAATATATCAATTGAAGATGGATTGACACACAGTAAAATAAATGATATTTATCAGGATAGATTTGGATTTATCTGGATTGCAACCAACAATGGACTAAATAAATATGATGGATATGAAATCAAATCATACCTTCCGAACCTCCAGGAACCAAATAGCATCAATGCATACCTTTTAAGAAGAATAATCGAAGACGAAAAGGGCAACCTTTGGATTGGTACCGAGGGAGGAGGACTAAATCAGTTTGATCCTATCTCTGAAAAATTTATCCATTATACGAACAACTCTGATATTATCCTACCTGCAGAAGATGTAAATGATATAATTAAAATTGGAAATATACTGTGGCTGGCTACAAATAGAGGTCTGGTGAAATTTGATATATTAAATAGGACTTCCAGGGTCTACAGATTCTCTAAGAGTAAAAATGGCAATAATTGTATATGGTCTATTTATAATGAAAACAATTATATATGGGTAGGCACATACACCAATGGTATATTTATTTTTGACATTGATAAAGAATCTTTTATCATTAATTATTCTAAACAAAACAGCTCCAGATACATCCCGGATAACGATATAAGAACTTTTTACCTTGATAAAGACAATAATTTTTGGATAGGGACATATAACTCAGGATTATTGAAATTCAATAGATATGATAGCTCCTTTATATGCTTCATCCCAGATACAAATTATATTGAATCCAGGACAGTTCGAGCTATATGGGACGATGGGAAAGGAAATATATGGATAGGAACTCGCCTTGGTATTTATATTTTTAATAAAACAAAGAAAAGGTTCGTTAAACACATAAAGAAAATTCAGAATGATCCTTACTCACTAAGCCATAATTCTATTCAGGTTTTTCTAGAGGACATGGATGGAAACCTCTGGATTGGTACACGGGTTGGAATTAGCTATCTCAACTGGGAAACGCAGAAGTTTATAAATATTACGAGTAACCCATATAGCAGCAAATCGCTTAATAACAAAGTCGTATACTCCATTCTAGAGTCAAGTGATGGTAATCTATATATTGGGACAGAAGAAGGTGGTTTAAATCATTTTTCAATTAAAAATAATCGCTTCCACTACTACATTCCTGATCCAAATGTACAAAACAGCATAAAAAGTTTGAATATTAAAAGTTTAGTTGAAGATGCAAATGGTAATATTTGGATAGGATTTTTTAAAGATGGAATAAATATATTTAACCCTAAGACGAAAACATTTACAGATGTTATTTTTGATTCCACAAGAATCACATCACCTGAAATCGGTGATCTTATATATTTGCTAAGGGATAGTGAAAACAATATTTGGATAGCTTCTTCTGAATATGGTTTAACAATCTACGACTGGAAAAGGAGAACCTTTTGCAGACCAGGATTCGAAAAATTGGATAATGATTATCTAAATATTAAAACATTATATAATGATAGAAATGGTAACATTTTGATAGGATTAAATACAAATAAGTTCGGTGTTTTTAATCCCAAAAAAAACTCATTAAAAACTTATAAGTTACCAACAAAAAATATAAATATTGGGATAAGTCCTGAATGTTTTCATAGGACCGAAGATGGATACCTATGGATTGGAACTTCCCATGGGGGATTGTATAAACTGGATACAAGCTTTTCAACTGTTAAAATATATACACTAAGAGACGGACTACCGAGCAACACTATTTATGGAATTCTTGAAGATGACAGCTCCAATCTATGGATTTCCACTGATCATGGACTTGTAAAATTTAATCCAAAAAAGGAATCTATAAAAACCTACTTCAAGGAGGATGGATTAGCAAGCAATCAATTCTGTTATAATGCATATTATAAAACCAGGAATGGTTACTTTCTATTCGGTACAATAAATGGTTTAGTAGCTTTTGACCCTAACAAATTCCATGAAAGCCAACATCTACAAAATGTAATCATAAAAAGCTATCGCTTAGGAAACAAAAAGATAATGATTGATTATCGGCAAAATTCAGAATTATCATCTAAAAATCAACCTATAGTACTCCCATATAATTTTTCAGCAATCACTTTCAACTTTGTCTCTTTAAACTATCAAAACAGTTACAAAAATCAGTATGCCTACATGCTTGAGGGTTTCGACAAAGGATGGAATTATGTTGGTAATCAGAAAAATGCCACCTACACAAACCTTTCTCCAGGTAAATATACCTTCAAAGTAAAGTCATCAATTGACGGAGTTTCATGGAAAGAATCAAATATAAAACTAAACATGGTTATAAAACCGCCATTCTGGGACACTATTTGGTTTAAACTTCTTATAGTATCTATTATTGGATTTTTTATTTACCACTTTTATAGAGACCAAAAGCAAAAGCAAAAAATATTGAAAACCCAATCACTTGCAAATCTGAATCAGTTGAAGCTATTAAGAAACCAGATGAATCCACACTTCCTATTTAACGCTCTTGGTTCAATACGCTCAATGATATTAATTGACAGGAAAAAAGCATGGGAAATGATAACTTCCCTATCAGATTTCCTTAGATACACACTTAATGTATTTAACAAATTTGAAACCTCTTTATATGAAGAAGTAGAAGCAACTAAAAATTACATTCATATTGAAGAGATGAGATTCAAAAATAATTTAAAGGTTAGATATAATATAGATACAAAAACTTTGAAAAATAGAGTACCTGCTTTCTTCCTGCAACCGATTGTTGAAAATGCTATAAAATACGGTATGGAGACCAGCAAGCTGCCTCTTGAAGTTTCCATAAACATCTCCGAGGAAAACGATAAGCTGGACATAAAAATATCAAACACAGGCTATATCCCCGATAAATTAAAACTTAAAAATCTGAAGCAGGATGAAAGTGCTATTAACAATATAATAAAAAGATTACAGCTTCTCTTTGGTGATTCTTACTCATTTAATATATATGAAGATGATGGATGGGTTAATGTTGATATAAAAATCTTTTATAAAGACTTCAAACAAAAAATCCTTCAACTTGAAGAGTCTGAGGCTGAATCAGTTTTAAACAATAAATAATTTTTTCAATTTGGATGCATATCTTCTACTCATTTTGAATGGAGCGCTTAGGCCTTTAATAAATACATTCCTACTTTGATTATTACATTTTCTGACATCTTCGATGTAGTTTATATTGACAAGTACGGACCTATGTATTCTAGCAAAATATTTTGAAGGTAGAATTCTCTCCCAATCTTTTAATGTCTTTGTGACAATATCTTTATTACCCTCTCCGTAGTATACATATGAGTAGTTCCCCTGTGCTTCTATACATTTGATATTAGAAACTCTTATAAACTTTCTACTTCCACCAACCAAAAGATAAATATAATCATTATAATCAAATTTATGGGAAGCAGGCTCAGAGGTAGAAACATGATCTTTTTTTATTCTATCTATCGTAACCTTAAGTCTTTGCTTATTTATTGGCTTTAAAAGATAATCAAGGGCATTAATCTCAAAAGCTTTCACAGCGTATTGGTCATATGCAGTTATAAAAACTATTTTATATTTCGAATCTATTCTTTCTACAAGTTCAAATCCATTTTTCTGAGGCATTTTTATATCAAGGAAGATAACGTCTGGATCAGTTTCTGAAATCACTTTTAATCCATCATCAACATTATCAGCCTCACCAACAACCTCAATTTCTGTATATTCTTCAAGAAGTAATCGCAATTCATGACGAATTAACCATTCATCATCAATAATTAATGCTTTTAACTTTTCCATTTTATTTCAGCTTGATTTCAAATTTGCACCGCAACTTTCACGGACAACAACATAAGGACTTAATATAGTTCTGACAGGGACTTCTTTCCCATCCATCCTCATCAATAATATTTCAAAAGCCTTCTCACCGATTTTATCCGTAGGCTGATGAATAGTTGTAAGAGGTACAGGAGCTACCACTCCCCTTTTAATGTCATCAAAGCCAACTATTGCAACATCCTCAGGTACTCTGATTCCCCTCTCTATTAACGCCCTCTGAAAACCCAAAGCCGAAAGATCATTATAAACGAACATAGCTTCAGGTTTCTCACTCAGTCCAATAAAATACTCTCCTATTTCATAACCACTCTGATAATCATTCCATTCCCCTCTAAGTCGTAAGTGAAATTCAAATTTAGAGTCGAACTCAATTCCAAATTCTTCAAGAGCCTTTACAAAGCCTTTCTTTCTCTTTTCCCCAACGACATTACCAACTTCGCCATTTATATACCCGATTTTCCTGTACCCAAGCTTGGCAAGATGGACACCAGCAAGATATCCCCCTTCCTCATTATCAGTTCCTACAAAATAGATGTCCTCATCATCAATATATGAGACCATAATATACGGGAAACCCTCATCGTGTAACTTCCTTATTATGGGAGTCGCATGATAAATCCGTGCCATAGAAGCAATTATCAATCCACCTACACCAATTTCCAGATAGTGATTGATCATCGATTCTTCTTTCTCTGCGCGGTTTGATGAGCTGGAAAGCAATACATTTATGCCCATACTCGACGCCTTTTCTTCCACAGCCTGCATAATTAGCGAAAAGTAAGGACTATTAAAATCCCTCAAAACAATACCAATTGTCTTATGTTTTGCAAAGTCTACTCCTCTCGACTTTCTTGAAACAAAAGTACCTTTACCAGCCCTAGTCAACAGTAATCCCTCATTTGAAAGATCACCTATAGCCTTTTTAATTGTAATCATACTAACGCCATATTTCTGGGCTAGTATCTCCTGTGGTTCCAGTTGATCACCTTCCTTTAATTCACCTCGGGCAATTTTTGATCTAATATCTTCTGCTACTTGTTTATAAAGAGGTTCTGGGTTTGTAAAGTCAATTGCCATTTTTATACTCCTATTCTAAATTACAAATACATTTTAAATAGCTTATTTGATATATTAAATCTACACAGTATATTTATTTTATACAAGAATTTATTATCTTTTACCTTGTCTAATAACAAAAAATTTATTAATTATAATATATGAAGATTTTTTTAGAGTTCATCAAATTTGCAATATATAGAAAAAAAATATGGTTATTACCAGTTATTATTATTCTGTTGATTCTTAGTATTTTTATAATATTTTTTCAGGGGACAGCTTTAGCTCCATTTATATATACGCTCTTCTGATGATAAAAAAAATCATAAAACTTTATAAAAAATGGATAATTGTTGGGAAAAAAATTGCAACAATACAGACGAAAATTATATTTACTCTTTTTTATTTTATCCTTATAATCCCAATCGGATTTCTACTCAAACCTTTTCTTAAGTACAAAAAAGGCTGGATAAAAATAGACAAAACTGATATTACTATTGATGAAGCCAGGAGACAATTTTAATGTATATATTAGGCGTTTCCTGCTGGTATCATGATGCTGCATCTGCTCTACTTAGAAATGGTGAGGTTGTTGCCGCCAGCGAAGAGGAAAGATTTACACGAATCAAACATGACTATGAGTTTCCAATAAATTCCATAAACTTCTGCCTTGAAAAAGCCGGGATTCAACCACAGGACATCGATTATATAGTTTTTTATGATAAACCCTTTATTAAATTTGAGAGAATCCTAACTTCTATAATTAATCACATACCCAGGTCTCTTGCTGTATTTCGAGAGGCTGTACCGATATGGTTAAAAGAGAAGCTACATTTTCATAACAAAATAAAAAAACTATTAAGAATAAAGCCTAACAAGGTCTTATTCTGTAATCATCATCTTTCTCATGCAGCCAGTGCTTTTTATTTATCACCATTTGAAGAATCTACCATAATTACTATTGATGGAGTTGGGGAATGGGCAACCGCAACCATTGGGTTCGGTAAAGAAAATAAAATCAACATTTTATATGAAATGCATTTTCCACATTCTATTGGACTTTTGTACTCAACCTTTACAGCATTTCTTGGTTTCAGAGTAAATAATGGCGAGTATAAAGTGATGGGGATGGCTCCTTATGGTAAACCAAAGTACGTGGACAAAATAAAAAAGATCGTAACTATAAATAACGATGGAAGTATAGAACTCAACCTTGATTATTTTTCCTTTCCTTACTCAACAAAAAAAGCCTTTACTGATAAATTTATACAAATTTTTGGGGAACCCAGAAAACTAGAATCGTTCTTTTTTACAAAAGACTCCGATTTTCCTGCTTATTACGGAGACAAACCAAGGGATTTTGAAAAGTCAGCGATAGAGAATCAATATTATGCAGACATCGCCGCATCAATTCAGAAAGTTTTAGAAGAAATAATTGTCAAACTTGCAAATTATGCTTATTCTATTACGGGATGTAAAAATATATGTTACGCAGGGGGAGTTGCACTAAACAGTAAAGCAAACTATTATCTGCAAAAAGATACACCATTCGAGGAAATATTTATTCAGCCAGCAGCTACCGATGCCGGGGGTGCTCTTGGAGCCGCCCTCTGGTGCTGGCACGAAGTCCTCGGCAATAAAAATAAAAAAATAATGGAAAGTGCATATCTGGGAAAATCTTTCAGCCAGAATGAGATAAAAAAAGCAATCCTCAAATCAGGATTGAAATATCGTGAGCTAAACGAAGATAGATTAATTAATATCACCGTTGAAAATTTAATTAACAATAAAGTAGTTGGCTGGTACCAGGGCAGGACGGAATGGGGACCTCGAGCTCTGGGAAATAGAAGTATTTTAGCTAATTCAACAAATAAAGAAATGAAGAATATTGTAAATATAAAAGTGAAATTGCGCGAACCTTTCCGCCCCTTTGCTCCCTCAGTTCTGAGTGAAGATATTTTCTCTTACTTTGAAGTAAATAAAGAAATTTATCCTCAAAGATTTATGCTGGTTACATATCCAGTAAAAAAAGAATATAAGGATAAAATAGAGGCAGTTATCCATGTTGATGGTACCTCAAGAATTCAATCTGTATACAGTGACCATAATCCGCTTTATTATAACCTTATTAAAAAGTTCAAAGAGAATACAGGAATTGGATGTATTCTTAATACTTCTTTCAATCTAAAGGGAGAACCAATAGTTAATTCGCCTTGGGATGCGATTAATACTTTTATGAAATCCGGAATAGATATACTGATATTGGGAAATTTTCTTGTTGAAAAAAATGGTTAGAAAAAATTTTTTCTTTTTACGACATCGTTTGCAAAGCGATAACATTAAAAAACAAAATGAGGTTAAAAATGAAAAAATTAATTCTACTTCTAATAGTTTTAACAGGTATTTTGCTACCCTCTGATGTAATCAATACCAAAAATGGCTTAATATTTAAGATTGAAAAAACCAATGTCAATGAACCCAACTTTTTAAAAATCGACTTCATCACAGATAATATAGTGCACATCCAGGCAACAAGAAAGAAACAATTCATTGATACTAGCTTGATTATATTAAACAACTGTATAAATGTAGATATAAAGTGGAATTACTATCAAAAGAATAATTCCCATTTTCTTGAAACTCAGAGAATAATAATTAAGGTTGATAACAGCTCATCCATGTTAACTTTTTTTAATAAAAAAGGAGAAATAATCTTACAGGAAGCTAATAATGGAAAGATAATTAAACCAATAGAATTCCCCTGCGAAAGAGCCTATTCAATTCAACAAATATTTAAGACTCATGAGGACGAAGCTTTTTTTGGGCTCGGACATCATCAACTTGGTATAATGAATTATCGAGGTCATGATATAGATCTGTGGCAACATAATATGATTGCCGTAGTACCATTCATTGTTTCAAGCAGGAATTACGGTATTCTATGGGACAATTATTCAAGAACAAAATTCGGAGATCCCAGGGACTACATCTCAATAGAAGATCTAAATATTGTTGGAATCGATGGAAAAACACCCGGACTGACAGCAGAATATTTCTCGGATCGTGATTTCAATAAACTATATTTGAAAAGCCAGGAACAAAGAATCCAGCATAAATACTTGGATGTCAATGATCCCTTTCCCAAAGATTTTGGTGAAAAGATAAAATCTGTACGATGGTCAGGATTTATAAAACCTGAAAAAGATGGGGTATATAAATTCAGATTGTACTGCTCAGGCTACACCAAAATGTGGATAAATGACGAACTTATAGTAAATAACTGGAGACAAAACTGGTTGCCATGGTATCATTTTAAAAAATTGCATATGAAAAAAGGCAATGTCTACAAGATTAAAATAGAATGGATACATGATGGTGGCTTTATTGGATTAGAATATCTACCTCCTTCTGACACTGATTATGCTGATCTATTATCACTATGGTCAGAGGTAGCAGATGAAATTGACTACTACTTTATATACGGAGAAACTATAGATGAAATAATTAAGGGTTACCGACTCCTTACTGGGAAAGCACCCCTGATGCCAAAATGGGTAGCTGGGTACTGGCAATCAAGGGAAAGATACAAAACCCAAGATGAACTACTTGGTGTCCTTGATGAATATAGAAAAAGAAAAATACCAATAGACAACATTGTTCTTGATTGGTTTTACTGGCCTGAAAATAAATGGGGGTCTCACGATTTTGACAGATCAAGATTTCCTGATCCTGAAGAAATGGTCAGAACAGTTCATGAAAACTATAATGCTCACATAATGATATCTATCTGGCCAAAATTCTATGTAGGAACAAAACATTACGAAGAAATGCTACAAAATGGGTTTTTGTATCTAAGAAATATCCAACTCGGTCAAAAGGACTGGGTTGGATATGTTTCAACTTTTTATGATCCGTATCATGAGGGGGCCAGGGACCTATATTGGAAGCAGATCAAAGAAAAACTGGTACCACTCGGTTTTGATGCCTGGTGGCTTGATGCCACAGAACCGGATATACATTCCAACTTATCAATGGAAGAAACCGTTAAAAGAAACGGACCCACTGGACTTGGACCATTCAGAAGATATAGAAATATCTATTCTCTTTTTCATACTAAGGGTATTTATGAAAACTCCAGAAAAACATTGCCAAATAAGAGAGTATTTATTCTCACAAGATCTGCTTTTGCAGGTCAACAGAAATATTCTGCTGCTGTTTGGTCTGGTGATGTAGCTGCCAGATGGTTTGATTTGAAGAATCAGATCCCTGCTGGATTAAATATGTGCCTTTCGGGTATCCCCTATTGGACGATGGATATAGGTGGTTTTGCTGTTGAAAATAGAATCGCAACCAACCCAAAAACTGACGATCTGGAAGAATGGCGTGAACTTTTCACAAGATGGTTTCAATTCGGGGCTTTTTGTCCAATCTTTAGAGCACATGGCCAATATCCATATCGGGAAATTTATAACATAGCTTCGCATGATCACCCAGCTTATAAATCAATGGTTTATTATGACAAACTTAGATATAGATTAATTCCCTATATTTATTCCCTTTACTGGAAAATTACAAAAGAGGATTATACAATAATGCGAGCCCTTATTTTTGATTTCCCCAACGATAAAAATGTGGTAAATATAGCTGATCAGTATATGTTTGGCCCATATATACTCGTATGCCCCATAACAGAATATAAGACTCGATCAAGAAATGTATACTTGCCAGAGACAAATGGTTGGTATGATTTCTATTCAGGTAATTTCTATAAAGCGGGTAATTCTTACAAAATAGATGCTCCATACGAAAGAATACCGCTTTTCATAAAAGCCGGGGCAATTATTCCAGCAGGTCCTGAAATACAATTCGTTGATGAAAAAGCGGCTAATCCAATCCGCCTTTTCATCTATGGAGGTGAAGATGCCTCATTTACCCTCTATGAAGATGAAGGAGATAATTACAACTATGAAAAAGGGGCGTATTCTGAGATATCTTTCAAATACAACGATAAAGATAAAACATTAAGGATTTTTGAAAGAAAGGGGAAATATCCTGGAATGATTCAGAATCGAATATTTGAAATAATTTATATTACACCGGATAATCCAAAACCTTTTAATTTCAAAATAAAACCAGATAAAACTGCTATATATAAAGGAAAACAGATAAAATTAAAATTGGAGTGAAAAATGAGAAAATTTTTTCAGTACCTGCTAATATTACTAACTTCTTTGGCTATGATTAATGCTAAGGAAAGGATTGAGATTAATTTTAACAGAGGATGGAAATTTTATTTAGGTGATTTGAGAGATGCATTTAAAATTGATTTTAATGAAAAAAATTGGGAGAAGGTAAGACTTCCTCATGACTGGGCAATAAAAGGTCCTTTCGATCCGAACGGAGATCCAGGCACGGGAAAACTGCCATGGAAAGGCGTTGGATGGTATAGAAAATTATTTGAAATACCTGACTCATATAGAGATAAGATAATCTACATTCTGTTCGAAGGGGTAATGGCAAATCCCACCGTATATGTAAATGGCGATTCAGTCGGGGGATGGGATTATGGATATAACTCTTTTTATTTCAACATTACGAAATATTTAAAACCAGGAGATAAAAATCTCATTGCTGTAAGAGTTGATACTAGAGAACATGAGTCAAGATGGTATCCTGGTGCTGGTATATATAGGAATGTTAAGCTGATCGTAGTAAATAAAGTTCATGTGGATATATGGGGTACGTTTGTTACAAATCCCGAGATAAACGAAGATTATGCAATCACAAGAGTAGAGACCAGGGTAAATAACTTTACAGATTCAACTCTTCAAGTGAAAGTTATAACGAAGATAATAAATCCCGATGGAAAAGAAGTTACTACCGATACTGTAAAAGCCTTTATATATAAAATGAGGTATCATAAATTTTCACAAACATTAAAGATTAATAAACCAATACTCTGGGATATAAACAATCCAAAACTTTATATGGTCAAGTCATTCATCTTTGCAAATAACGAGTTACATGATGTTCATATTACTAAATTCGGAATCAGAACGATAAAATTTACAACAAAGAATGGTTTCTTTCTAAATGGTCGAAGATTATGGTTTAAAGGAGTCAACTTCCATCACGATTTTGGGCCACTTGGCGCCGCTTTTCACAGGAGTGTAATGAAATTCAGATTGGAGCAATTAAAAGACATGGGAGTTAATGCCATAAGGACAAGTCATAATGTCCAGGCACCGGAACTTCTGGAATTATGTGATGAAATGGGTTTTCTTGTGATAAATGAAATATTCGACAAGTGGGATAAAAAGGCTGACTTTAAACCAAGTATGGACTTTTATGAATTCGCAGAAAGGAACGTAAGAAATTTTGTAAAAAGAGATAGAAATCATCCATGTGTAGTTATATGGAGCGTAGGAAATGAAGTCTGGGACCTGGAGGCAAACGAAAATAATATGATAGAAAAACTGGAGAAAATGGTTGAATACTTCAGAAAATACGATCCAACTAGACCCATAACTCTGGTTACTGCTGGTACAGGTAATATAGTGAAATGGAGACATTTTGATTATTTTGATATTCATTCTTACAATTATCAAAGAAGATATTACGAAGCATACAGAATAGAACCAAAACCAGTAATAATAACCGAATCAGCATCCACAACAAGTACACGGGGTTTTTATAAAATACCACTTCCAAAGGAGAAAACAGATTTCTTCACACCTGAACTTCAGGTAAGTTCCTATGATTTAAACGGACCGTTCTGGTGCGACCTGCCAGATGAAGGGTTTAATTACGTTGAAACAGATACCTTTGTCTGTGGTGAGTTTATATGGACAGGATTTGACTATCTTGGGGAACCAACTCCGTACGACAACTGGTACGGGGTTGAAGTATCTAAAAAATTGAAACCAGAACAAACAGCGCGAAGCTCTTATTTTGGAATTATAGACCTGGCAGGGATACCCAAAGATAGATACTATCTCTATAGATCTCACTGGAGAGATGATGTCCCAACAGTTCATATACTACCTCATTGGAATTGGGAAGGATATGAAGGAGAAGAAATTCCTGTATTCGTCTATACAAACGGAGACCAGGCAGAATTATTTTTAAATGGCAAATCTCTGGGAAAAAAGAGCAAGATCCCTGTTTCAGAAAATTTACTTGAAAGGTACAGACTAATGTGGAACGTAAAATATGAGCCAGGCGAATTGAAAGCAGTAGCCTATAAAAATGGCAATAAAATAGGAGAAGCAATAGTTAATACCGCCAGTCAACCATATAAAATTCGACTAACTCCTCTTATTAAAAAAATAAAATCAAACGGAGATGATTTTGCTTTTATACTTGTTGAAGCTGTGGATAAAAAAGGCATCTCATGTCCTCACGCAATGAACATAGTCAACTTCAAAATTACTGGACCTGGTATGATCGCAGGTATTGCTAATGGCAATCCTCAATCCTACGAATCATTTATTGACCCAAAACATAGTCTATTTTATGGTAAGGCTATGCTAATCGTAAGATCAGTAGAAGGCAAATGTGGAAAGATAAAAATTGTAGCAAAATCGGAAGGATTGAAAAAAGGCATTGCGTTTATAGAATCAAAATAATAGCAAAAAACATAGATATTTTTAAGGGATTCCCGTATAAAATTGAATACTATAGGTTTATAACCAATTTGGTATATCAAAAATCCAATTGAAATATACAGTGATAAAACCATATTCTAACTTGTCCTTTTAATTAATCTGGCAGAAAATCCAGGACTTATCCCACCTGTTTTCTGATCCCTAAAACTTATAAAAAAAGCTCCCTATCTCCTATTAATTGATGGTTTAATTATAGTTGACGAGAAACAGGCCATATCAAATAACGAACAAACATCTGTATTTATTTTTGTCAAATTTATCCATTATACCAAGTCAAGTGATAACAAATAACTCTGGTCATATAAATGATTTCTATTTTTTCGAAATTTTAATTGTACTTCAGGGAAAAAACTTAATCACTATCCCAATATCAGCACCCGATCTTTGCCCGAATTATTGTCTCCATCGGGATCGAAACGAATTACGCTTGAATTTTTAAAAAAGACTTCTATAAAAGATTTCATATTTCTTGGAGTATATAGAATAAGGTTTTGTATTCACGAAGTCACCGAAGGCGATTTCCCGAAGAACAAGATAGCCTTACGGCAATTGCAAAATGAAGATTGCAAAGTGCAAAAGTCAAA